>CAYPTM010000074.1:0-9320 GCA_964413345.1 uncultured Elusimicrobiales bacterium | reverse complement strand
CCGAAGGCCACGCATATGCCCGTCAGCACTATGACGCCGGCGAAGCCCTCCATTATCTCTATCTTGGAGCCCTGGGATTTTATCATCATGAAGCAGGAGCCCAGCAGTACCAGCACGGCCAGCGTCATGTAAAGAAGGACCGTTATGACAACGCTTGAAGTGACGCACGCGCCGAAAGGAACGCCCCGCTTGGACAGCAGGTGCGCGCGCAGGGCGAAGCCGCTCGCGCCCATGGTGGAAATCACGTAATTGACCGTGGATGATACGAAGGCTATGGAAATGGAAGCCCCGGCGTTTATCTTGTGCTCGAGATTGCGGAGCACCTCCCACAGAGAAAGCCCCATGAAACAATAGGATAAGGCAGACAGGGCCACCGCCCCCCACAGGTACTTAAGCCGGACATTGGTTACCACGTTGTTGAAATCGTCGTAATTGTCCCATACCACCCATCCCACGGCAGACAGGGACACAGCCACCGCCAGCACTATGACCAGCGTCTTTTTACTCATAAGTTGTCCACCTCAAATCTGATACAATTCATTATATAACTTATGCCCACGAATGATTCCGATTTTCTCGTCATAGGCAGCGGTCTGGCAGGCCTGCTCACCGCCCTGAAGCTGGCAAAGAAGGGAACAGTCAGCCTCCTCACCAAACGCGACGCCGGGGAATCCAACACGGCCTACGCCCAGGGCGGCATAGCCGCCGTCACGGCTGCGACTGATTCCTTCGAAGCGCACATCCGCGACACCAACACGGCCGGAGCCGGCCTGTGCGAGGAAAACATAGTCCGCCTGGTGGTGGAGCACGGCCCCGCCGCGGTGCAGGAGCTGATAGAGCTCGGCGTCAAATTCACCCAGAAGGACGGCGCGCCGGACCTCGGCCTGGAAGGCGGGCATTCCCACAGGCGCATACTGCACGCGCAGGACCTTACCGGCAGGGAAATATCACGCGCGCTAGTCGAGGCCTGCAAGGCCGAACCGAACATAAGGATTTTCGAAAACCACGTTGCCGTGGACCTTATACTGAAGGAACACGCGCGCGACCTGCTGCCCAGCCGCAACGAATGCCTTGGCGCCTACGCTTTGGACTGCGCCGCCGGCAGGATAAACACCTTCGCCTCCCGCTACACAGTGCTCGCGGCCGGAGGGGCGGGGAAGGTCTACAAATACACCTCCAACCCCGACACGGCCTCCGGCGACGCCATAGCCATGGCCTATCGCGCGGGAGTGCCGCTCAAGAACATGGAATTCGTGCAGTTCCATCCCACGCTGCTTTTTCACCCGAAGGAGAAATCCTTCCTCATCTCGGAAGCGCTGCGCGGCGAGGGCGCCATACTCAAGCTGCCCGGCGGCGAGCCCTTCATGCACAAGTACCACAAGGACCGGGAACTGGCACCGCGCGACGTCGTGGCCCGCGCGATAGATACGGAACTGAAAAAGACCGGCGCAAACTGCGTATTCCTGGATATTTCCCACAAGGACGCGGACTTCATAAGGAAACGCTTCCCCCACATCCACTCCACCTGCCTTGGCATCGGCATAGACATAACGAAACAGCCCATACCGGTAGTGCCCGCGGCCCACTTCTTCTGCGGCGGCATAGAGACCGACGCCAGCGGAAGGACGGAGCTCCGCAACCTCTACGCGGCGGGGGAATGCGCCTGCACCGGCCTGCATGGGGCGAACAGGCTGGCGTCGAATTCGCTTCTGGAAGCGTGCGTCTTCTCGGACCTCGCCTCGTCTTCAATACTGAAGGAAATGAAGGAACATCCATCGAGAATAATATCCTCCGCGCCGGACTGGAAGACAGGCAGGGCCACGCAGAGCGACGAAGCCGTGGTAATAGCCCAGAACTGGGACGAAATCCGCACCCTCATGTGGAACTATGTGGGCATAGTGCGCACGGACAAACGCCTCGAACGCGCGAAGCGCCGCATGGCCACCATGCAGGAAGAAATAATGCAGTATTACTGGGATTTTCTGCTCACCCGCGACGTTATAGAACTGAGGAACATAGCCTGCGTTGCCGAACAGATAATACGGAGCGCCATGTGGAGAAGGGAATCGCGGGGACTGCATTACAACGCGGACTGCCCTTCGCCAAGACCGGAATGGCTGACCCCTTCGCGCGTTACGCGCTACATGATGTAAATCACCGGGAACGACCTTTATGGACAGGATACGCATAGCAGGAGCACGGGAACACAACCTTAAGAACATCTCGCTTGAAATACCGCGCGACAAGCTGGTAGTCATAACCGGCCTGTCAGGCTCCGGAAAGTCCAGCCTCGCCTTCGACACCATATATGCCGAAGGGCAGCGCCGCTATGTGGAAAGCCTGTCCGCCTACGCCCGCCAGTTCCTTGACCTGATGAACAAGCCGGACGTGGACCACATAGAAGGCCTCTCGCCCGCCATCTCGATAGAGCAGAGGGCGCTCTCCCGAAACCCCCGCTCCACCGTGGCCACCGTCACCGAGATTTACGACTACTTCCGCCTCCTTTTCGCCAGGGTCGGGGAAAGGCACTGCCCGGTCTGCGGAAAGAAAATAGAAAGCTGGTCGGCCCACGCCATAACGGGCGACATTCTTTCCAGATTTTCCGGCAAGGACGCGTTCATCTTCTCCCCCCTCATAACCGGGAGGCAGGGCACTTACGAGGAGCTGTTTGCCCGCCTGAAAAAATCCGGCTTCGCCAAGGTAAGGGTTGACGGCAGGCTGTGCGAAATAGGCACGGTGCCGCCCCTCTCCCGCTACAAAAAGCACACCATAGAGCTTCTGGTGGACGAAACCGTCATTTCGGACGAAGAGAAGGAGCGGGTGACGGATTCGGTGGAAAGCGCGCTGGGCCAGTCCCGCGGGTTCGTGCTGGTAGAGGAAAACGCGAAGAAACCCCTTTCATACCTTTACAGCGAAAAAAACGCCTGCACCAGCTGCGGCATAGGCTATTCCGAAATGGAACCCCGGCTCTTTTCCTTCAACTCCCCCTTTGGCGCCTGCCCGGACTGCGGCGGACTGGGAGTGAAAACGGAAGTTTCGGAGGACCTGGTAATACCGGACGAAACCCTATCGGTCAGGGATGGAGCCATAGCCGCCTGGTCGAACCCGGTCACCACCAAGACGAACAGGTGGAAGAACTCCTGGAGCGGCTACTACGCCGAGATACTCGACGACGTGGCCGCCAGAAGCGGCATATCGCTGACCACGCCCTGGAAGGATTTGCCCAAAAAGCACCGGGACATACTGCTCTACGGCAACGGCGCGGTATACCGCGCCTCGTGGGCGAAGCACGACAGCCAGTTCGAAGGCGTGATAGGCAACCTCAAGCGCCGCTACGCGGAGAGCGAGTCCGAATACGTCCGCGAAGCCGTTTTCGAAAGATTCATGCGCGAGGACATGTGCCCGACGTGCAAAGGCGCGCGCCTCAAGCCGGAAGCGCTAGCCGTATATATAAACGGCCTCAACATCTCCCAGGTCGCGTCCAAGTCGGTGGCGGCGGCAAAAGCCTTCTTCGACGGAATAAAGCTCTCGCAGAAAGAGGCGGAGATAGCCCGGCAGGTGCTCAAGGAGATACGGGCGCGCCTCGGCTTCCTGTCCAGCGTGGGACTGGATTATCTCACACTGGACCGCCGTTCCGAAACCCTTTCAGGAGGCGAGGCCCAGCGCATTCACCTCGCAACGCAGATAGGCTCCGGCCTGACCGGAGTGCTTTACGTTCTGGACGAACCGACCATCGGCCTGCATCCGCGCGACAACACAAGGCTTCTGCAGACGCTCAAGTCCATGCGCGACATGGGCAACACGCTCATCGTGGTGGAACACGACGAGGAGACCATCCGCACCGCGGACTGGGTAATCGACCTGGGCCCCGGCGCGGGCGAATACGGCGGCACTGTGATGGCGCAGGGCACGCCGAAGCAGATAGAGAACGACCCGCAGTCCATAACGGGACAGTATCTGAGCGGGAAAAAACTGATATTGCCGGGCAGGGAACCGCGCAAACCCTCGGGCAAGCGCATCAGAATCAAGGGAGCGCAGCAGTTCAACCTTAAAAACGTGGATGTGGACATACCGCTTGGGCTGTTCGTGTGCGTGAGCGGGGTTTCCGGCTCCGGCAAATCGACGCTGGTGCATGAGGTTCTATATAAGTCTCTGGCCAAGAACCTTTACGGCGCGAAGGACATGCCTGGGAAACACAAAGCCATAACCGGGCTTGAGGACATCAACAAGGTCATCATAGTGGACCAGTCCCCCATAGGGCGCACGCCCCGCTCGAACCCGGTCACATACACCGGCGTGTTCACGGATATACGCGGCCTGTTCGCGCAACTGCCGGAAGCCAAGCGGCGCGGCTATGAAGCCGGACGCTTCTCCTTCAATGTCAAGGGTGGCCGCTGCGAAAAATGCGAGGGCGACGGGATACTGCGCATACAGATGCAGTTCCTGCCCGACGTGTACGTAAAGTGCGAGGAATGCGGCGGGAAACGCTTCAACGAGGAAACCCTTCAGGTCCATTTCAAGGGGAAAAGCATAGCGGACGTGCTGGAGACCAGCGTGGTGGATGCGCTTGAGCTTTTCGGCTCCATACCGCACATACGCAACGTGCTGTCCACCCTCAACGACGTGGGTCTGGGCTACGTAAGGCTGGGCCAGAGCGCCACGACGTTGTCGGGCGGGGAAGCCCAGCGCGTCAAGCTGGCGACGGAACTCTGCCGCCGGGCCACGGGGAAAACCCTCTACATACTGGATGAACCGACCACCGGACTGCACTTCGCGGACATAGAGAAGCTGCTCGGCGTGCTGCACCGCCTTGTGGACGCTGGCAACACCGTTCTGGTCATAGAGCACAACATGGATGTCATCCGCACGGCGGACTGGATAATTGACCTCGGTCCCGAAGGCGGCGACGGCGGAGGCAGGATAGTCGCGCAGGGCGCCCCGGCGGAAGTGGCGCGCGCGTCCGGTTCCTACACCGCCAAATACCTCAAGGAAATGCTGAAGGCATGAGCGAAGACCTTTCCTGGGACGACCTCATCGACGCGGTGACCGAGCTGCCGTGGTTCCCTTACGCGGCGCTGACGTGCGCGACCGCGCTCCTTATACTTCCGTCGGTCTCAATTCCCCTGCCCACAATGCCGCCGGCGGGGGACGGTTCCAACACCCTTATAAGCTGGCTCCTGCAGCCGGTGCTTCACTCCACATGGCTTACCAGAAGCCTGTTTTGCTCCCTGCACCTGATTGCCGCTTGCCTTTTCATGCGCCTGACCAGGAACGCCCTCAAATTTTCCCCCCCGGCCTCCCTGCTGGCGGCCCTGCTCTACCTGCTCCATCCCCTCAATCTGCTGCCAGTCTACTTCGTCTTCGACCCCGGCAGGCTGCTGGCCTTCTGCGCCGTTTTCGGCTGCGCCGAACTGGCCCTTTCCGGCAGGCTGATTGCTGCGCTGCTTCTGGCCGCGCTCGGCGCGGCCGCAAGCCCCGTCGGCCTGCTTGCCGTCCCCCTGCTGCTGATACTCCGGTTCAGGGACAGGGTCCCCTCACCGCTGACGCTGGCCGTCCCGGCCCTGCTGCTGATTATAGCGGCGGGAATGACGCTCTTTTCTCTGAGCGGGATATCGGCCTCCACTTCGCTGGGAATACGTTCTCCGGCCTATAATATGCTCGGCATCATTTTCCGGGCCTGCAAGGTGGTGCAGGATTCGCTGTTCCCTTTCCAGACGGCGCTAATCTTCGGCGGAGGAGGCATGGCCAGGTTCTTCCTGTATTGCGCCGCGTCCCTTGCATTCCTTGCCTGGGGCTGGGGCTGCCTGCTGCGCGCGAAAACAAAGGAAGCCCCGGCGCTGATGCTCTGGTTCCTCCTGTGCCTGCTTGCCACGGCATCCGCCTCCTTCGCGGGGACGGGGTACGCCGCGCTGACTGAACTGACATCCTACGGCGCGGCCGGCGGAATGATATGGATTGCCTTCGCTGTCGGGAGGCAGATGCTGTCCCGCATGAACGTGAAGCCCTCATCGGCATTCGTACTTGGCGCGGCCATAAGCCTGGCGGCCATATTCCTGATGCAGGGCACCAGGACACAGCTCCGCCTTGCCGCGAAGCAGACGGCTTTCGGGGAGCGGCTCAGCACGCTGTACCCGACCAGAAAATTCCGCAACGATTACGCCGAACTGCAGCTTCGCTCGGAAGAGTATCTGGAAGCAATATACACTCTGGGCAACGCCAAGCGGACCGGGAAGGCCACCGCGGCCGAAGCCGCACGGACGCTCATGATAGAGGGCAATTTCGCCTTCAATTTCGGCAAGTACGCGGGCTCGCTTCCATATTTCGCGGCGGCGCTCAAGGCCGACCCCGCGCAGACCGAGGCCGCCATAAAGCTATCCATATGCTATGAGAAGCTGGGAAGGAAGGAAAAAGCGCTTACGGTGCTGGACACGGCCATAGGCAGGCATCCGCGAAACGCCGAACTGGCCCACAGGAAAGCCGCGGTGCTGCTGGCCTCCGGCAGGATTGCCGAAGGCTACGCCGAGATGGACCGTTCGGCGCGCCTTGCAGCCGCCTCATTCTGACTTGAAATCCTTGAATCTTATGGGATTGAAAACGGCGGCGCCGGATGCGTCTGACGGGAAGGCCCATACCAGCCAGGCCTCCTCGAAAGACTGGGGCGCGCGGAAATGGAAAGTGCGGCCTAAAGCGGTCTGCTGCCCGGCCCCGTCCCGCAATTGCGTGCAGAATGCCCGAAACTGCATCTTGGCCTCCAGCAGGTATTTGACCATGCCGAAGCTCTGGAGATACCAGGCGGTCACGGCTTTCTCGCCCGCCTTGTCCAGTGCGGTTATGGTCATCTGGTCTTCAAAGGGACGCACCCTCTCGGGAGACATGGCTTTAAGTGCGGCGGCCCACTGCCCCTGCGAAGGGCCGTCCACGTTGTCTTCCATCGCGACGGCAAGGCCCTCGTTTAGCCAGAGGGGCGGCTTGCTCTTGCGGCCCTCGAAGAAGGATTCGAAAAAGAGATGGGTAAGCTCATGCGCCAGCACGGTACGCAGGCGCTGGCGGTCCCCGTCGTCAAATATGACGACCTGCCGCGTTGCCGGATAGGCCAGCCCGCGCGACCAGGCGGGAGGGTGGAATTCCCCGTTCAGAAAGCTGGTTTTGTCAGCATAGATGTAAATCTTTGCCTTGCTGGACATCATCCACGGGGCGAATGAGGCAAGATACATGTGCAGACGGCCGTGAATGCGCTCCATTTCCAGGGAAATGCTCATGGGAGCCCAGGCGTTTTCGTGGTAAATCTCGAAATGCGGCGTCTGGATGCAGCGCCAGGAAGAGCCCGGAGAAGCCGAAGCCGCGGGAGCCAGTAAGAGAAGGCAGGCAAACAGAAAGCGTCGCATAGTTTGATATAGTATAACAGATAGGCGATACTGAAAATACAATGAAAAAACTTGAAATTCTTCTTTTGGCGGCCGGACTGGTGATGATAGCGGTGATAGCCAGGCAGACCGGCTGGCAGACGGCTTTGGGCGCGGTTTCGGCCGTGGGCTGGGGCTTCGCGCTGGTGTTCGCGCAGGAAATAGTTGCGCACGTTTGCAATACGCTGGGGTGGAAGTATTCCATCACCCCGGAAATAGACAACGCCCTGCCATTCAACCGCGTCCTTGTGATGCGCATAGCCGGGGATGGAATAAATTACCTTACCCCCTCCGCGACGCTGGCGGGGGAATGGGCGCGCGCCGCGATGATGGGCCGGCACCATGCGCTGGAGGACCGTGTTTCCTCTGTGGCCCTGGCCAAACTCACGCAGACGCTGGCCATGGCTGTTTTCTCCATAATCGGCCTGAGCTGGGTTTTTGCCGCCCACATAGACATAGCAGCCCTGAAAACGCTCATAGGCCGCGGCGGCTGGGTTCTGGTGGCCATAATAGCCGTTGTGATAGCGCTGGAGCTGCGGGCCTCGGGAGCCGGGAAAGAAAAAGCCGAAGGTCCCGCAACCGAAAAGGAAACACTCATCTCCAAGCTCAAATCCATAGACAAATGCATGATGGAGTATCTGCGGCGGTATCCGGGCAGATTCGCGCTCTCCGTCTGGTGGTTCTTCCTGGCCTATGCCTGGGGCGCGTTCGAAGTATGGCTGATATGCAATCTGATGGGGCTTAAAGTCGGCTGGGGAATGTGCATGCTGGTTGAAACACTGTCGGTATTCGTGGACGCGATATTCTTTGCCGTTCCGGCCAAGGCGGGAACTCAGGAAGCGTCAAAAACGGCGATTTTCGCGGCTCTGAATCTTGGGGCGGCCACGGGACTGGCGTTCGGCATAGTGCGGCACATGAGGGAAATTCTGTGGGCGGTGACGGGCTTCGGGCTTTATTACGCGTTCAGAACCGGCCCGGCCACGCTGAAGCCGGGCGAAGCCGCCGAGTGAAGTCCTAATCCGTATTCACGGAATATATGACGGTCTTTGTGGTGTCTGTAAGCCCGGCATTGACAACAACGTTAACAAAATACCTCCCGTCTATGTTACAAAAGGTGGTCCCGTTTGCCGGAAGATTGCCCTGCCATGAAGCCGCTTTTGCCGCCATGCAGGCTTCCACCAAACTTTTGCCCGAGACATTGCGCCTGGTTTTCGCTACATAGGCATGGCGGCCAAGGGTCCATTTCAACATAAAGGCCGCCATGGTGGCGAGCACCACGGTCAGAACCAGGGCCTCCGCCATTACGGATGCGCGTTCCTGACTTAAACCGGAAAAAAGCTTCCTCATAATCCTCTTCATTTATTGCACGAGATAAGCTCGCTATTCGTGGCAATATCGCACGGAGTCTTGCCATAAGACAGCACTTGAAATTCACGGGAGACCGCCGCGGAAAAAGGCAGACGGGCGTTATTGGTCAAAATGGACTTTTCAGCCGACACGAAATAATTGCCCATGATAACGCCGGGAAATTTCATGACACCTAGAGAGACCCTCACCTTGTCCTGCGCGGCAAGATTGTATGAAAAATAAGCGGTATAAAGCGCTGTTGAAACTGCAACCATATCCAAACCACAGTTTGAAAGCACACTGCCCCTGGACTGGGTAAAAACAGAAGGATAAGAGTTCGTGCTGAAACTAGCCGGTTCCCTATCGCATGCGC
The DNA here is from genome assembly GCA_964413345.1 of uncultured Elusimicrobiales bacterium. Lineage (GTDB taxonomy): Bacteria > Elusimicrobiota > Elusimicrobia > Elusimicrobiales > Elusimicrobiaceae > CAYPTM01. Next base: position 197 of record CAYPTM010000074.1, on the reverse strand, counting down.
AACCATTGACTGAAGCTGTGGCGGAATCAGACCTCGTCGCGCAAATAGCCCTGCAACGGCAATCCACTATACCGCTTGGAGAGGTAACAGTGGTAAGCGCTGCACTGGATCTGTAAACCACGAGAGAATAATCACTTTCCTGCCGGATGCAGTACAGAAACCATGATGGCGCAGTTCCGGTATTCATCGGATAACAA
>CAYPTM010000073.1:0-9397 GCA_964413345.1 uncultured Elusimicrobiales bacterium | reverse complement strand
TCCACCGTGAGCTTCTCATAGCTCCTTTTGGGAAGGTAATAATAGGGCGACATGTCCTTTGTTTCCTTGGCGTATATCTCAAAAGCCGTAAGTATCACCTCAAGCTGGGCCGCGACGCACATGGTCTTAGGCGGATTTGTGGCTGAGATGATGACTTCGGTATTGTAGGTTATATTGTGAGTGAGGGCGGAATGAATGTCATAACCCTGCAGACCATACTTGGAATCGAGCTGCTCCACTGCCTTCAGTACGTAATCGTTAAAATACTTGGGGCCCTTGTCCGCGCTTTTTGCGTCAGACTCCGAGGGAAGAACAGTTGGCTGGGGGACAGGAATAGCGGAGGCGGCAGGAACTTCTCTCCTGGCTCCGGCCAAATCCTTGAGCGCGACAGAGGATTTGCCTGCGGCGAAAGAACTCCCCGCGGCTGTCAGAAGAAATGCCAAAGCATAAAATGTCCGTTTCATAGATGTTCTCCCTCACTGAAATGTATAGCAATAGGGTATCTATAAGCGAAGCCCCGTCCAAGGGTCAAAAGGCCTAGAGCCGGTCAGGCATTGGGCCCAAAGAGCCATGGCTCCAACAAACTGACCATGCCGGTTTTCCTACTTTCGCCCGGTCAATTTCCAGGAAGAGGAATCCCAGCTATTCTTTCCGACTTCGAAATATTCCAGACTCTCGAACCTGTCGTTGAGAAAAGAGCCTGTCCCGCTGTTTATGAAACTTCTAGGGCGGAATTTGTTCGGATCCACCTCGAACACATTAATGCCGGGAAAACTTCCTTTCATCCGGGACAGCGCGGTCACAGTAGCCGGAATATCGCTTAGCATTACCGGAGCTTCGGAAACCTTCATTGCGCCGGAGGCTCCGGGAGCCTTCACCAAAAGGAGCGGCACGCCGCGGGCCTGCCAACCTGTCAGCGGTTTCCCCCCCCGCGCGGATGGGATGTCAACTCCGCTTCCGTGGTCCCCAAGTATGATTATCAGCGAATTGTCATAGACGCCGACAGCGCGCATTTTATCAAGCACTTCTGCGAGAAGACGAAGAGCCGCTTTCCCCTGCCGGGTGGAATTTTGGAAATTGAACTCCATTTTTTCGGCTTTAAGTTCCTCATTCGTGTCCAGAGGGATATGGTTTCCGGACAAATGATAGAACTTGAAAGCGGGTTTCACGCCGGATGCGTCCGCTCCGGACATGAACCGGTTAACGAACGCGATATCCTCCCTTTTTGTAGTGTCAGGCAACGGGAAACCGCCCTCGGCTTTTGCGGTCCGGAAGCCATTGATGAAGCGGGAAACGCGCCACTGGCCTCCATTGTATATATGAGATTTAAGACCATGCGGCAATTCAAGAAACAGCGCGACATCCGCCAGCCTGGACATCTCCAGCAACTGCCCCGCAAGATTGTTGTTCGCGCCGCGCTCCGCCGCGCCGAACTCCGGAGGGAAGTAAAGCTCGTTGTAAATCCACGGAAGAACACTTATGGAATAGCCTGACTCGAATGCGCTGCGGAACAGCGAGCGTTCACGGAATATTTTCCGCAGGTACTCGGAATGCGGCAAGCTGTTGTCATATACATCACCGGTAAGGACAGCGGGGATGGAGGCCGAAGTTACAGGATAGTTGGACAGAGCGTTTCTGAAATAGGTGAAACCGTTCAGCTTGTCCATAAGAGGCTCCCGCCTGTTTACCATCTCCCCGAACACATTGGACTGGTACATATCCATGACCAGTATGACAACATTTCCCTGCCTGGAAAAACTCATCAGATTGCGCTGGCCGTAAGCGGAATTATTGCCCACGAAATCGGCGCGATGAGCGCCCCATAACGCGGGAAGAGCAACCAGCTGCACGACAAGCGCGGCTGCGCTGATCTTCCCTGACAGCCGGCATATTCTGCCGGGGAAAGATATTGCCAGCACCAAAAGACATGCCCAGAGAGCGGCGTCATGCAGCCTATCGGGCTTAAACAGTGTCCAGTCTATTGAAGAACCATCCAGCATGCCGCCCCGCCAGCCAATGATTCCAGCTTCGGCCCAAACCAGAATGGCCGCGGCGATAAAGAGCGCCACGGCAACAACCCTTGCTCTCAGGCCAAGCCGTCCGAGTATCAAATAAAGCAAGCCGGATGCCACTGCCGTTAGGGAAAGAAGCCATGCGGCTACGGCCACCGGTCCCAAACCGAACTCAGAAGCGCTGGAAAGATACGCGCGGAACGGAATGAAGAAAATGACAGTGGCCGAGAAGAAGAGGGAAACGGGAAAAAGTCCCGGATTGCAGTTCTCCATGCTCTCCCGCGCAAGCGTCCGCCGGAAAACGGCGCACGCCATTATGACAAGGCCATAAAACACAATCAGGGCAAGCATCCAGCGTGAATCCTTCAGCCCCTCCAGTTTCAACTCTGAGAAAGTCAGATAACGCCCGCCGTTATTCCGCGCGACATTGAGCCTGTAGTATCTCCACTTTGATTTCGCGTCCACCAGGAAATACTTATACTCGCCGGCCGCGATGCCGGAAAAATCAGCGTTCTTCACGGAGGCTAAAACATTCCAGGAATTACCGTCGGAGCTGCCTTCCACAGTAAAATCCCCGGGAGCGCGGTTCCATTCCTTATCCTGCGGAGAAATACCGATTCTGTCCACCCGGGCCGGATAGGGGAAAACCACCTGCAGTGTTCCGCTGGTCACATCTATGGCGGAATGGAACACTTCCCCCTTCGGTTCGCCGTCAAATGCGTACAAGGCGTTCCCGGCAGTGCCAGCAACTCCGGAAATGACGTCGAACCCACCCATGTTATTGAGACTCAATTTAGGAACCAGGCCGTAATAACGGTAAAAACCGGGAGCGGTGAGTTTCAATCCCCACAGCAGCAAACACAGCGCGGCTGCGGCCGCCACACGCAGAAACCACTTGGCCCCCGGCAAATCATTCAGCCGTACTATCGCGAGAATGACAAAGAAGAGTGATAACAGCCCGAATATAACCAAGGCAGCGGTACCCAGAATTGTGCCGGCCTGGGAATGGCTGGTAACGGAACCGGTCGAGTGGAAATCCCATATGGCCCCGTCGAAAACCCTGCTGGAATCGAAGCCCCGGCCCACGGCGAAATCACTGAAGACAGGGGAAAGGGCAGGGTCGGACACTTTAATGACCTTGCCGTTCACGGAAACCGACACTGAATTGGAGAGTGCGGAATAGGCAATATCAAAACTGTAGGGGACATTGGACTCCATTCTATCCAGCAGCGGCACCCCGGCAAAGGCGTTAGAACTCTTGCCGTACACCAACCCCAGATTGCGGCTCCCGTTCAACTCCATGCGCAGGCCTTCATTGATTCCGGCTGTCTGGAAAAGGTTCGGGTATCCCGTGGCGTCATATAAGAGGGCCTTGAAGGAAATCCTGACATCTGCGTTGCCATCCAACGCGGACGACAGTGTCGTAGAGGAAGGATGCCGGAGGTCAGGGTCGCCGGAGCGGCTGTCATAGTCCGCCGCCCGCCAGTCGAACACTGTCCTGGTTGAGTAAGCCAAATGATGTCTTTCCCTGAATACAATGAAGCAACAAACGATGGATACCACGAAAAAGAGTAATATCTTATTAAAACTGAAATGCAATTTTTCCATGCCTCATTATAACTTAAAACTATTAGGCTGGTAATGCCGCCACTTTTATGTAAGATATCATCATGAGTTTTAAAATCATCATATTAGCCTGCTGCATAGGCCTGCTGCCTTTGCCGGCCTGCGCTTACATTGACCCCGGTACCGGAAGTGTCTTCTTCCAGGTCTTCGCCGCGGCGGTGATAGGCGGGTTCTTCGCCTTCAAATCAAAGGTCAAGGCACTGCTCGGCAGGATAGCAGGAATCTTTTCAAAGAAACCTGATGAAACAGGCAAATAGACTTCCGGCATCCTTCAGGGACGACTGCGGTTTTCTCTACAAGGATGAAAACGGCGTTCTGCTGAGGCAGGTCAACCCTAAATATGCCGGGCACTATGACCGCCTTATGGGCAGCGGATTATACGGCAGGCTGGCCGAGTCGGGCATGCTCATCCGGCACGAAGAGACATCCGCCCCGGACGGCGCTTTTAAAACGCTGAAGCCGGAGCGGCTGCCGTTTGTTTCCTATCCTTATGAATGGTGTTTTTCCCAGTTGAAAGACGCCGCCCTGCTTACACTCTCCATACAGAAAGAGGCACTGGCCCACGGTATGATATTAAAGGACGCCAGCGCCTATAATGTGCAGTTTAACGGAGTGAAACCCGTTTTCATCGACACGCTCTCCTTTGAAACATACAGGGAGGGCTCGCCATGGGCGGCCTATCGGCAGTTCTGCATGCATTTCCTCGCGCCGCTTGCGCTGTGCGCACACACCGACCAGTCCCTCTCCGCGCTTTTAAGCCGCAATCTGGAAGGCATACAGCTTGGCACGGCCAGCCGCATGCTCCCAAAGAAAACATGGCTCAATTTCGGCCTCCTCATGCACCTGCACCTTCACGCCAAAGCCGACAAGGCGCATGGAGGGCCACAGGGCGCGAAACCGGCGGGGCTGACGGTATCCAGGCAGTCCCTGGCCGCAATGGCGGAAAGCCTTGAAGCAGCAATAACAGGGCTGAAGTCCGCAGGAGAAAAAACCTTCTGGCGAGACTATTATGCCGGGATGCACAATTACACCGGCCAAGGCATGGACGCAAAAGCTGAAATTGTCAGGCAGGCCTGCGAATCAGTGCGGCCCGCGATGGTGTGGGACATCGGCGCGAATACGGGCAAATTCAGCGCCCTGGCAGCCGAAACGGCAGCCTGCACGGTCGCCATGGATTTCGACCGCGCCGCAGTGGAAAGCCATTATCTCTCCCTCAAAAAAACCGCTTCCTCACGGGTGCTGCCCCTCATACAGGACCTATCCAATCCCTCCCCCTCGCTCGGATGGGCGGGAGAGGAACGAGCCTCTCTGGAACAGCGCGGCCCGGCGGACCTAGTCATGGCGCTTGCGCTGGTCCATCACATCTGCATCGGCAACAACGTTCCGCTTGACGCTTTTTTCGCCTATATTTCCCGGCTGGGCAAGCATCTGCTAATTGAATTTGTGCCGAAGGACGATTCACAGGTCGCAGAGATGCTGCGGATGAGGGAAGACATATTCCCGTACTATACCGAATCGGGGTTCGAACAGGCAGCCAGCCAGTTTTTCGAGACACTATTCAAGAAACCGGTTCAGGGCACAAAGCGCACCCTCTACCTTCTCAGGAAAAAAGAAGCCTGACGCCATCCGCAGGCGGCTTCCCGTCCGGACCTATGCGGATTAATAGGACCAAAGTCCGTTGCGAAAAACCAGAATAAGGGTAGAATATGGACATGAATAATACCAAAAGACCCGCTTTCTCCGTATCCTCGCTCAGCATGCTGCTGCTCTTAACGGCAGCCGTTCTGTCCGCCGGTTCCCCGGCGGCGGCCAACGACCAGACATTGTCCCAGGCTTCGGCCGGCGACCTTGTGACTCTCTCAAACTTCAACTTCAGCGTGCCGTCCATCCCTCTCAAAATAACCACGGCGCAGGGGCAGGCCCAGCTTCTTCTTTCCGACAATCCCGAATACACAAGCACAAACGGCGTGCTGCTCCGCGAAGCGGTGGAGCCCGGAACAGTCCGGCTTTACATCTACCAGGTGATATCCGGTTCCACGCCGAAGGTCATTACGTCGGTCATCCGCAACCTTTCCGCCTCGCCGATGAAGGTCAGCTTTTCAAAATGCGCCAGAGTGAAACCGAGCGCCGCCTATAACAGGGTCGCGCAGGACGCGCTGGACATATTCCTTTCCGGCTCCATGACCTGCAACGGCTTCACCGTGCCGCCCAACGGCAAGGCCGTAATAGATTCAGGCCTCGAAAAATTCTCAGCCACCAACGACCAGCTTACGCACGGCATATACGAATTCGACGTCGACCAGCCCGCCGTGGTCACGGTTTTCGCCAAAGACACCTGGCAGAACAGCGTCAGCGTGGTGGACAACCTGCCCATACTGCCGCGCAATGAAAACGGCGCGGGACGCGGACGTTTCCCCACAAGCAATTTCAACGTTGAATCCGCGCCGGTGGATTCAGCCTCCGGCCCCTTCCAGTTTGTCGTAGCGGACGGACAGACCGACCACTGGGTTGCCGGCAACGACACCCTGGCCGGAATATCCGGCGTGGAAAACGTCGGGAACTACGGCACTTTCTACCGCTTCCGCATAAAATACACCACCTCGGACGGACGCGGACTGGCCCTTGTGGTCACCAACCCCACCGGCGGCAACGACATGTGCCGCTACCTGGCTACCGCCATGGGCGTCAGCAGCCCGGACGGACTGGTTCCCGCGCAGACGGTGCGCATACCGAACGGGGATGAAATGCTCAATGTAAACCCCGACGTGGTGGTAATACAGAAGCTGCCGCCGCTCACCGCGGGACGCACCGGAACGGTGGACCTGCTTTACTCTCCTCCCGGCGCGGCCTGTCTGCCGACCCCGCTGGTTTTCGTGCCTTATAAACAGTAGTCTTATCCGCAAACATCTACTTTAGCGGAAGAAAATGCTATGGTGTTTTCGCAAGGCCAAATTGACGGCCGTTGCGAAAGGGCGTTGTTTGCCATAAAACGGAATGCCATCAGACGAACCTGACATTAGACCGGCGCCGGAAGCAGGCGGCAGGGCATATGCCCTGGACGCCCTGCGCGGTTTTGCCATTCTGATGATGGTTCTGTGTTCCGTAATACCCTTCGGCGTCCTTCCCCCTTGGATGTACCACGCGCAGACCCCGCCTCCCTCGCACGACTTCATACCTGTCCCCGGGCTCACCTGGGTGGACCTTGTTTTCCCCTTTTTCCTTTTCGCGATGGGAGCAGCGTTTCCTCTCTCCATCGGACGCAAGCTGGAAAAACCCGGCCCGGCCAAGTCCGTTGCGGGCCAGACAGCGCTGAGGGCGCTGCTGCTCGCGGGGTTCGGCATATACCTTGAGCATGTGCGCCCCTTCGTCCTTGCGGGCGGAGCGGAAAAGACTACGGGACAGTGGCTTATGGCCATGCTGGGTTTCGGCCTGCTTTTCACCGTACTCACACGGTTCCCAAAAGAATGGAAACCGGCAGTCTCATGGACGGTCAGGATTGGCGGCCTCGCGGCGATGCTCCTACTGCTTTTACTTATAAGGTATCCCGATGGAAGCGGGTTTTCCATACACCGCAGCGACATAATCATCATGTTCCTCTCCGCAATGGCCTGGGCGGGAACCGCCGTCTATGCGTTCACCCGCACATCGATACCCGCCCGCCTTGGCGTCTTGGCCGTACTTCTGGCGATAAAGCTTTTTGACACATACGCCGGATTTCCGAAATGGACGGCATTCCCGCTTCCCTGGCTGTTCGACTGGCCCCACCTGCGCTACCTTTTCGTGGTAATACCTGGCACCATAGCTGGCGACCTGATAGCCTCATCGCTGAAACAGCCCGGAACCGAACCGTCCGGGAAGCCGTGGCGTTACGCGTCATTCGCGATACTGATGCTGTGTGTAATAGCGGCAACGCTCTGCGGCCTTCAGGCCCGGAAGACGGGGCTGACCGCGCTCGCGGACGGACTCCTGCTCGCGGCGGCATTCGCGCTCCTGCCCTCCCCCAAAAGCGGGACAGAGAAAAGCCTGCGCGGTTTCTTCCTGTGGGGAATTGCCTGGTTCGCGCTCGGACTGCTGCTTGAGCCGTATGAGGGCGGAATTAAAAAAGACCCGCCCACGCTCAGCTACTATTTCACCACGGCCGGGCTGGCGCTGTTCTCCCTCGCGGCCCTTACGGTGGCTTGCGACATTTTCGGCAAACGCCGCCCCCTGCGCATTTTCATAGAAAACGGGCAGAACCCGATGATAGCATACGCGGCGAGCGCGAACTTCATCGCCCCTGTCCTCGCCCTTACCGGCCTTGGCGGGCTTATGTCCCGCATGGCTCCCACGCCGTGGCTGGGCTTCTGGCGGGGAGTCGTTGAAACGGCCCTCACCGCCCTTTTTGTTGCATTTTTCACACGCCATAAGATCTTCTGGCGAACATAGAACAAGGAGACGACATGCTTACAAAACTCACACTCGCGGCCTGCGCCGCTCTGGCGGCGGCCCCCGTATGCGCGGCGGAGCCGCAGCTCATCGAGCCGGACAATCCTCAGATACAATACACGGGAAGAATAGACTTCAAGAACCCGAAACTGCCCCGCTTCGACTGGGGAAACGTTTCGATAGCGGCCTCATTCCAGGGCAAATCGATCGGCGTCAGGCTGAAAGACACCACCAACGACTACAACGCCTTCATAGACGGGAAACTTGCGAAGGTAATCACCGCCGACGGCGACAAGACCTACCAGATAGACGGACTTGAAGAGGGCAACCACACCCTTCTGCTCACCAAAAGAACGTCGTCCTCATTCGGCATAGGCCGCTTCGCGGGACTGGTGCTGGAGCCCGGGATGAAGCTCCTCACTCCCCCCGCGCGCCCGAGGCATAAAATCGAGGTTGTGGGAGATTCCTTCTCGGTAGGCTTCGGGAACGAGGGACCGGCGAAATGCGACAATCTCCGCCCCTACGAAAACGGCTATCTTTCCTATTCCGCTATAGCCGCACGCGCGCTGGACGCCGAAGTCCACATAACGGCCGTTTCAGGCACGGGCATGGTCAGGAACTGGGCCGCCCCCGAACAGACATCCCCCAACCCGATGCCGTCCTATTTCGACCGCACGGTGCATAACGATGAAGCCTCGAAGTGGGACTTCTCCTCCTGGATACCGGAGGCCGTGGTCATAAACCTCGGCAACAACGACTATTCCACTAAACCCAACCCGGAGCATGAGCTTTACGTCGGGCGCTATCTGGAGTTCATAGCCCGCATACGCTCCTATTACGGCAATGTCCCCGTCTTCTGCATGGGACGCGACTTTTACATGACGCACGTGGCGGACGCCGTGAAACGCGCCAACGACGGCGGGGACAAAAACGTGTTCCTCGTCAAATACGTCCACGACGGTGAAAAGGACGGCTACGGCTGCGCGCTGCACCCGAGCGTGAAAAGCCAGCAGAAGATAGCCGACGCGCTGGTGACCGGCATGCGCGCCGCGATCAACTGGTAAGGAGAGGAACACACCTAATGGCATCCATAGAATTCCGCAACGTTTTCAAGCGCTTCGGCGGGGTCGAAGTCATAAAGAACATCAGCTTTACGGTTCCGGACGGGCAGTTCACCGTCCTGCTTGGCCCCTCGGGCTGCGGCAAGTCCACCGCCCTCCGCCTGATAGCCGGGCTCGAAATACCCGACGGCGGCGACATCCTTATCGGCGGCGGCAGGGTCAACGAGACGCACGCCAAGGACCGCGACATCGCGATGGTCTTCCAGGATTACG
>CAYPTM010000072.1:0-9419 GCA_964413345.1 uncultured Elusimicrobiales bacterium | reverse complement strand
GGGCGGGATCCCACTTCGGGATTTCCGTGGCGATGTTGCGCTTCTCGTACTGGGAGGTGGCGGTCGGGAACACGCCGTTGACCGGCAGCTTGGAGACGGGGATGTCGTCGCCGCGGAAGGCTATCATCTCGCCGAGGACTTCCTTGACAAACTTCGGGGAATCGGCGGGAACGACGTCGATGCGCTTGCAGGTGGAGGTTGCCTTCGCGGGCACGGTCACCTGGGCAATGGCGGCGACGGTCGCGTCGATGGCGGCGAAGTTTTTCTTCACAACTTCCTCGCCTTTTTTCTTATAGGTCTTCTCGGTTGCCTTTTTGATGGAGGCGATGGCTTCCGTCTGGGGCAGAACGCCGGAGATGGCGAAGAACGCCGTCTGCATGATAACGTTGATGCGGGCGCCCATGCCGGTCTCGTGCGCGATCTTCGAGGCGTCGATGACGTAAACTTTCAGCTTCTTGGCGATGATGTCGGTCTGCACTTCACAGGGCAGATTGTCCCACACCTTGTCCGCCGCGTAGGGGGAGTTGATGAGGAAAATGCCGCCGTCTTCAGCGTGGGCCAGCATCTCGTATTTCTCGAGGAAGGAGAACTGGTGGCAGCCGATGAAGCGCGCCTTGCTGATGGTGTAGGGTGCGCGAATGTAGGATTTGCCGAAGCGGACGTGGGAAACGGTCAGCGAGCCGGCCTTCTTGGAGTCATAGACGAAGTAACCCTGCGCGAAGTTGTCGGTGTGCTCGCTGATGATCTTCATCGTGTTCTTGTTGGCGCCGACGGTGCCGTCGGAGCCGAGGCCGTAGAACAGCGCGCGGAACTCGTCTGCGCTGGCTATATCGAAATTATGGTCGAAGGCCAGGCTGGTGTTGGAAACATCGTCATTGATACCGACGGTGAAACCTGACTTGGGACTGGCCGACTTGCCGTTTTCGAACACTGCCTTGGCCATGGCGGGGGTGAATTCCTTGGAGCCGAGGCCGTAGCGTCCGCCGATGATGAGCGGGGTGTTGGGGAAGCGTTTCTTGAGTTCCGGCTGGAGGAAGGCCGAGCAGACATCCTCGAACATGGGCTCGCCGATGGAACCGGGTTCCTTGGTCCTGTCACAGACGGTGATGGTCTTGACGGTGGAAGGTATGAACTCCGCGAAATCCGCGACGGAGAAGGGGCGGTACAGGTTGACCTTGAGGACGCCGTACTTCTCGCCCTTCTTGTTGAGGTATTCGGCGGTCTCGCGCATGGTGTCCGCGCCGGAAGCCATGATGATGACCACGTGGGTCGCGTTCTTGTCGCCGAAGTATTCGAACAGGCCGTAGGTGCGGCCGGTCAGCTTGGCGAACTGGGCCATGGCTTTCTTCACGATGCCGGGGCAGGCGGTGTAGAACTTGTTGACCGCCTCGCGGCCCTGGAAGTAGACGTCGGGGTTCTGGGCGGTGCCGCGCAGGAGCGGGTTTTCCGGAGAGAGCGAGAAGGAGCGGTGATTGGCGATAAGCTCTTCAGACATCATGGCCTTCATCACGTCGAAGGACAGGGGCTCCACCATGTTAAGCTCGTGGGAGGTGCGGAAACCGTCGAAGAAGTGAAGGAAGGGCACGCGGCTTTCCAGCGTGGCGGCCTGGGATATGAGGGCAAAGTCCATCGCTTCCTGGGGATTGGCGGAGGCCAGCATGGCCCAGCCGGTCTGGCGGCAGGCCATAACGTCGGAATGGTCGCCGAAGATGGAGAGCGCGTGGGTTGCTATGGCGCGGGCGGACACGTGGAAAACCGTGGGGGTAAGCTCACCCGCGATCTTGAACATGTTGGGGATCATCAACAGAAGGCCCTGGGAAGCGGTGAAAGTGGTGGTCAGCGCGCCGGCAGTCAGGGCGCCGTGCACTGCGCCGGAGGCGCCGCCTTCGCTCTGCAGTTCGGAAACGCTGGGCACGTTGCCCCAGATGTTCTTCTCGCCCTTGGCGGACTTGATGTCGCACACTTCGCCCATTACGGAAGACGGTGTGATGGGATAGATGGCGATGACTTCGTTGGTGGCGTGAGCTGTATGAGCTACAGCGGTGTTGCCGTCCATAGCTACGAGTTTACGGGTGGTCATGTATCAGGTTTCTCCTTACTTATGGTGTGGGATGCGGCGGGTATAGGACGCCGGCGTCCCCGTTCCACAGCTAAAAGCGGAAGGTACTGCATGAAAGGGTACTGCCTCTTTCCCTTATATTGTATGAAATAGCGCAGTAAGGTTCAAATTAACGGGACCTGGCGAAAATTTTGCGAATAGGGGGCTTCTCTTCCGAAATGGAGATCCTGTCAGTTGGCGGCCGGATAAAGCTGCGCCTCAAAGCCGGAGATAAGGCCGGCAAGCTCATCCCCGTAGATTTCCAAGGCTCCGGCGTAGCCCTGATTGCGCAAAAGCCGGAGGAACCTCTCTTTTCCCCCCTTCTCCACCAGCCACGCTGCGAACGCCCCGGCCATTGCCCCGCCGTCAGAAGGTAAAACGCCCCCATCCCGCCACAAGGCCTCAATGGATATGCGGGGATTTTTTGCCGCCGCCTTGCGGGCCGCCTCCATTTTATCCTGCCGGGAGTAATCGAGATAGGAACAAACACCCGTTTCCAAAAGACCCGTCCGGCTTCGCACGGGGGCAAAAACATCAAGCAGTATCTGCGCCGTATGATAACCGGGGGTGTTTCCGGGAAAAGCGTGTATCACATGTTCCTGCGGCAAGGAAACGGAAAGCATAAGGCCCGCCTCCAGCCTGGCGGCATCCTGCGACTTCCAGACAAACACGTTTATCGGCAACTGCGCCCGAGTCCCCTTGAAAAAACCGGAAATACCATCATATGCCGAACGCATGGCGCGCATATATTCCGCATAAGCTAGGGAAGGGCCGCCCTGCTGAACATGAAACACGAAGGGTCCGTCTTCCACGGTCTCCCAGTCCTTGAAGGCCTTGCCGAAGCCGAACAGGGCGGCATATTTCGCCGCCGGACCTCCGGTCGAATTCAGCGTCTGCTCCGCCCGGCTGTACTTTCCCTGCGCGAAGAGGCAACGCCCCAGGGAAACGAGAGCCTCGCTTTTTGAATAACCGTCGAGGCCTGCGGCGCTCTTCTCCAGCACAGGGCAGGCCTCGTCATAAACGCGGGCGGCGTAAAGCAGATTCCCGTAGTTCAGCGCGAGCGACGCGTCTTCCGGATGCCTGGCACAGGCCTTTTTGGCGGATGCGAGCATCCCTCCGGAATCGAATGCTGTTGACGCGCCAAGCGGAACGGCACTCTTATCCGCCATGGAAAAAGAGGCGTCATAAGATAACCGTGTCGCCACGTTCTGCCCCGTATAAAGAACGCAGGAGAAATCCCCCGAAAGATACGGACGCGCATGCAGAACGGCATTGCGGCTCGCGGCATACACCACACCGTCGGCGCCGCCGGGGAAAGGATTGTGCGCGGCAAAGACCAGCAGCATGTCACTTGAAGGGAAAGACTGTCCGGCGAGGATGGAATTATTCTCGCCATATTTGAAATCAAGCGGAAGAAGGGTCCTGTTCAGAAGACGGGAGGACTGACCGAATACGCTGTAAAGCAGAAATCCACCGGCCATGGCCCGGCCCAACGAGGCGTCATCCAACTGCGCGGCATCCAGTACCGGCACGCCCTTATACCTGTCATCCCTCAGTTGAAGCAGTCCCTTTATAAGGGGAATCCTGAAAGAATCTTCAGGCAGTTCGTAAACGATGGCAGATATGTTTTTCTGAAGGCCGTGAAGCGTAAGTGTTTCACCGGAAGCCGCCGCATTCATGCGGAAGACTACCAGAACCGACATTGCGAGCAACAATTTTCTCTTCACGAAATCCCCCCGGGAGTGACCTTCAGTAAAATTTATAAAATAACGCTCCCTCATGCCAAATAGTCCGGAGCAAAAGCCGTAAGTGGTAAAATCTGGAATGGCCTTGCCAGTACCGGATAATCTTGCCGCCTTCCTGGCGGTTTCAGTCGCACTGACCGCCGCACCCGGGCCGGACGTCCTTTTCCTCGTCTCGCAGGGGCTTGCGGGAGGCAGCAGGGCCGGGCTTTACGTGGCCATGGGCCTCAGCTCGGGACTGCTTGTACACACAACCCTTGCCGCGCTTGGCGTGTCGGCCATATTCATGGCCTCGCCTGCCGCGTTCAATATCCTCAAACTGGCGGGAGCCGCGTACCTGCTCTGGCTTGCCATAGGCGCATTCCGGGAGCGGCCCGCCGCCGGAAGCAAAACCGCGCTTTTCGGCGACGGCGCGGCCCTTTACCGCAGGGGAGTAATAATGAACCTCCTGAATCCTAAAGTGGCGCTGTTCTTTCTGGCGCTTCTTCCGCAGTTCGTGAGTTCGTCCAAAGGCGGGGTAAAGGCCCAGATGGCGATACTGGGACTCGTGTTCATGGCGCAGGTGATTGTGGTTTTCGGGACAATCGGATACCTTTCCGGCCGGCTAGGGGAAAAACTGATTCCGGGGGAACGCTGGTCCCGGGGACTTTCGGTCTTTAAAGGCTTGGTCTTTCTGATCCTCTCGATATCGCTTCTCGCGGCGCGCCGCTGAACAACGGCACACTTCTCCCCCACCCCCGGCTTAATGTGATAAACTCTTTATCACTATAAGCAGACTGGGGGGTTCAGATGAAAAATTTGCTATTGCTGGCGGCTCTCATGCCGTTCTTTGTTTCGTCCGCGCTTGCAGCGCCGATGAAACCGGAGGAGGTGCCCGCGCCGCTTAAGCCCTGGATAAGCTGGGCGCTCAAGGGGCATGAAGCCGAATTGTGCCCTGGCCTGAACAAGGCTTCGGCGGAGAAGCAATGCGCCTGGGCATCGGTGCTGACCCTGACTCTTGAAAAAACAGGGGGCCGCTTCACCCAGTCATGGCAGATGTATGCCGATTCCACCCGCGCGTTCCTGCCGGGAGACGATAAAGCCTGGCCGCAGAGCGTGCAGGTTGACGGCAAGCCGGTGCCGGTGCTGGCCAACGGGAACATTCCCTCGGTTTTGCTGTCCAAAGGCCGCCACACGGTCACGGGTTCCTTTCGCTGGAATGCCTTGCCGGAAGCGCTGTCCGTCCCCCAGGCCACCGGCCTTATAGCGCTTACGCTTGACGGCAAGAACATCCCCTTTCCCGAGCGGGAGGAACAGGGCAAACTCTGGATAAACCGTCCCCCCGCCATTGAGAAAACTACCGAAAACAAGCTTGAACTGTCCGTTTACCGCCGTCTCACGGACAGCGTTCCCCAGACGCTTACCACGCGTCTGCGCCTGAAGGTCTCGGGGCAGGCGAGAGAATTGCTGCTGGGCAAGTCTCTTCCGCCAGGATTCGCGGCCATGGACATAAAGAGCATACTGCCTGTCCGGCTGGAGCAGGACAACCGCGTAAAGATACAGGTGCGGCCCGGCATATGGGAAATATCAATCGGCGCGCGCCACGAAGGCCCGGCTGACGCCATCACGCTGAACACCCCCGACGGCCAGTGGGGCGACGGAGAGATTTGGGTTTTCGAAGCGCGCAACGAGCTCCGCTCCGCGTCCGTTGAAGGCGTGCCGCCGATGGATCCGCAGCAGACCGAGCTCCCGGCGGAATGGCGGTCCCTGCCGGCCTACTTCGTGACGCCCGGCAAGACGGTTAAAATCATACAGCACAAACGCGGCGACGAGGGCCGGCCGGCGGATGATCTTTCCATAAGCAGAACGCTCTGGCTGGATTTTGACGGACGCGGGCTCACGGCTGCCGATTCGATTTCAGGGTCAGTCAGCAGATCCGCGAGGATTGAAGCTGAGCGGGACACCATGCCGGGACGCGCCATTATCGCAGGCAAAGATCAGCTTATAACGGAAATAAAGAAGGGCAGCAGGCCCGGCGTGGAGGTAAGACCCGGAAACCTGGCCATGACAGCCTACAGCCGCATAGAAGCCGACCCGAGGAACTTCACCGCTACGGGCTGGGCACATCCCTTCAACCACGCTTCCGCAAGCCTCAGGCTCCCTCCGGGATGGCGCCTGCTGCACGTCAGCGGCGCGGACAAAGCGTATCCCACCTGGGTGAGCAGATGGACTTTTCTCGATTTCTTCCTTCTGGTGGTGGCGGTGCTCGCCACGGCCAGCCTGTTCGGTCCGCGCCTGGCCGCGCTGGCCGCCGCCGCACTGGCACTGGCGTGGCATGAACCCGCCATGCCGCACTGGCCCTGGCTTTTCCTGCTGGGAACCGAAGCGATACTGCGCACGCTTTCAAAAGCCGCCGGCCCGTCCGAAAAGGTCCTCTCCGCCGCACGAAGCCTGCGCATGGCGGCGGCAGGGTTTCTGTTTCTCTGCCTGCTGCCGTTCTTCTACGGACAAATCCTCAATTTCCATCCGCAGTTTGACCGCAGGATGGACAGAGTGGGCACGGTGTCGGCCCACGGAAACTTCGAATCCTTAGCGCAGGATGAATATGGCCTGACAAAACCCTCCCTGGAAGCGGAACTGGAAGCGATGAAAGAAGCTCAAGCCGACAGGATGGAAGATGCCGCCACAGAATTTATGCGCAAGAGAAGAGGAAGCCTTGGAGGCGCCATCAGCAGCGGAGCAGCGAGAGCCGTCTCGGCATCGGCAAAGGCAATGCCTGGCTATGGCACTTTAGGCTCTTCAGCCTATTCCAGAGAGGAAGAAAAGGTGTCCGCGAAAAAAACGGCCTTCACGCCTGACCCGGACTCACGCATCACCACCGGCCCCGGCATACCGCAATGGGACTGGCGCCACGCCGCTATTTCATGGAGCGGCCCCATACCTTCGGGCCGGTCCATCCACTTATGGCTGCTTTCTCCCGGAGGCAACATGGCATTGTCCGTAATCCGTATCTTGCTGGCAGCCGCGCTGGCGCTGCTGCTCTACGGCGCGCCGCTAGGAGCATGGCTGAACCGGCTGAAACCCCGGCGCAAGGAAGCCGCGGCTGCCACTACATTGCTGTTATTTGCTTCTCTGCTGGCCGGTATGCCAGGCCTTTGCCGCGCACAGATGCCAAGCAGCGAAATCCTGGAGCAACTACGCGCCAAACTCATGGAGCAGCCGGCCTGCGGCAATGAATGCGGCACGTTAACCTCGCTTCACCTTGCGGCGACACAGGATACTCTCAAAATAACCCTGGAAGCGGGCGCGGCGGCGCAAACCGCCATTCCTCTCCCCTGCGGGCAGAAGCAATGGCTGCCCTCCAGAATTACCGTGGACGGGGAAACGGCGGCGGGTTTCCTGTCCCGGCACGGGCAGTTATGGCTGGTACTTACACCCGGTATTCACCGCATAGTATTGGAAGGCAGACTGCCGGACAAGGAAACGGTACAACTGCCCCTGCCCCTCCGGCCGCGCCACGCGACAGCGGAAGCGTCGGGCTGGGTGGTCAGCGGCATACGCGAAAACGGCCTGCCGGATGAAAGCCTGCAGCTTTCCCGCAGCAAAGGCGCGACGGCAAGCAGGGAGCAGCCTCTTAAGCAGGAAGCCCTCTCCCCATTTCTGCAAGTGGAGCGGACACTGGAGCTGGGCCTGTCCTGGCAGGTGCGCACTCATGTCAGGAGACTGACTCCGCCGGGAAACCCGCTGCTTGCCGACATACCCCTCCTCCCCGGTGAAGCGGTCACGTCTCCCGGCGCGAATGTGGAAAACGGCATGCTTCACGTCAACATGCCGCCGCAGGCCATGGAATTCGAATGGGAATCGACCCTGGAGCAAAAGGACAAGCTGACGCTGACTGCCCCTCCTCAAACCAGATGGACCGAGGTTTGGCGCCTGAACGCCAGCCCCCTCTGGCACACGGAAACAACCGGCCTTCCGGCGCTGTTGAAAATGGATGAAACCGAAGACGTGAAAGAATGGCATCCCTGGCCGGGAGAATCCCTGACAATCGGCATAACACGCCCTAAAGGCATCCAGGGCCGCACCTTCACCATATACGCCGCCGAACTTGAAACGCGTCCCGGGAAAAACTCCGCCGCGGACGAACTGAACCTGCGGTACCTCAGCAGCATGGGCGGCCAGCACACAATCACACTGCCGCCGGATGTCGAAGTGCGGAAGGTGCAGCAGGACGGCATGAACCAGGCCATCGAACAGAACGGGAGGAAACTCTCCTTTACCCTCATGCCCGGCAAGCACGGCGTGAAGATTGAATGGCTGGACAAGCGCGGCATAAGCGCCATATGGCGCACCCCTGAAGTGGATTTGGGCATGCCATCTTCCAACCTGCGCATTAAAGTTACCCTTCCACCTGGAAGATGGATTCTGTCATTGGGCGGACCTAGCCTCGGCCCTGCCGTATTGTTCTGGTCCGTGCTGGCAGTTCTGCTGGTAGCGTCGCTTGGATTGGCACGGCTCAGGCTTACGCCGCAGTCGGCATCAGAATGGCTCACGCTTTCCATTGGACTCACACAGGCCTCATTGCCCGCAGCAGCATTCATAATGCTGTGGTTCCTCATTCTTGGATGGAGAAGGGACCATATGCCGCAAACCCGCTGGCGCTATAATCTTGTCCAGCTGACATTGCTTGCACTTACAGCTATTGCGCTGTCCGCATTCCTGAGCGCGCTGAAGAATGGTTTGTTGGGTTATCCGGGAATGTTCATAGCCGGAAACAACTCGGACAGCGGCTGGCTCTACTGGTATCAGGACCGCGCGGCGGGCATGCTCCCCGGAGCGTGGATACTGTCACTGCCCCTTGTGGCGTACCGACTGGCAATGCTGGTCTGGGCACTGTGGCTGGCGAAGAGCCTGCTCAACTGGTCGCGCTGGGGCTGGTCCTGCTGGACAGCGGGCGGAATATGGCGTTCCAAACCGGCGGCTGACAGCCAGACCGGACAGAAATAGCCAAAAGCTATTGCAGAATAGAAAAGCCCCCGCTGACGCGGGGGCTTTTTAATGGATGAAAGTCTGCCTGCCGCGCCCTTTTGTGGACACAATGTCCACAAACCGGCCAGCAGGCGGAAATCAGGCGGCCTTCCCTCCGGTTTTAGGCAGGGCCTTAAGATAGGCCTCCACAAGCCTTGAGGTGGCCTCCATCCCCTTCACATGGGTGCGCTCCACGCCGTGGGAGGCGGAGACTCCCGGCCCTATTACGGAAACCTTCACGTCGTAACCGGCGCCCAGCGCGGCCCGGGCGTCCGAACCGTAGAACGGGAACACGTCCACCACATAAGGAATCTTTTCCTTACGGGCAAGGCTGACCAGCCGGGTGCGCAGTTCGTAATCATGCGGACCGGTGGAGTCCTTGGCGCAAATCGAAACCGCGGTTTCCTTGCCGGAAACCTCCCTGCCCACGACGCCCATGTCCACGGCTATCATTTCGCTAATGCAGCGGGGCAGGCCGGAACTGGCCCCATGGCCCACCTCCTCGTAATTCGAGAACAGAAAGGCGGCCGGTATTTTGGACAGGCGATCCGCGTTACGTAAAACTATGTCAG
>CAYPTM010000071.1:0-9440 GCA_964413345.1 uncultured Elusimicrobiales bacterium | reverse complement strand
TTTAAGACGCTTCGAGAGTTCCCGCGCGAGGGCCGTCTTGCCGCTGTTCCTCGCTCCCGTAACCAGAATGTTCACAAATAAAATCTAGCAGTAAATAAGGGTCCGCGCAATCCGTTTTCGCCGTCGGCGCAAAGAGAAATGAAGTGCGCAGCGTCCGGAGCGTTTTGCGGGCAAAAAAAAGCCCCCGTGTTTAGGGGGCTTTCTCTGAACCGAAAGTATCTTTAGCGGTAGATGATGAAGTGCCCGTCGTCGGTCACGCGGAAGTTGAAGCCCGGCTGCCACGTGGGGAAGCTGACGCCGGCTTTGGTGACCGTGGTGTTGGGGATGGCCATGTAGTCCTGGAATTCCTGATCGTTGTTGGGGATGAATACATAGCTGGCCGTTTTTTTGGCGCCGATGGCGTTTCCCTGTCCATGGACCAGGTCGTTGGCCACGAAGAACATGTACTGCTTGCTGAGGTTGATTATCTTCGCCCGTTTGCGCATCGAGGCGACTACATCCGCCAGCTTGCGGTCAAAAACCACTTTTCTGCCCTGCTTGATCTCAATGGAGCTTTCCAGGAATTTCTTCTCGTCAAGGCTGTCTATGTTGAGCCGCACTGTGTAAGGGGTGCCGTCGATGTTTATGTCCCTCTTGCCGGAAACGAATATGCCGTAGTTGGCCACTTCATAGGCGTTGGCGCCGACTATCGGGCCTTCTCCGGCGCGGAGCACCACCGCGAACTTCTTGCTCATGTCGCAGGAGGCTGCGCCGTCCGGGCAGTTGGAAACCTTGTTCATGGAGACATGGACCACTTTGCCGGATGCCGAGGTAAATGTGGTGTCAGTGAGCGAATAGACGTTCAGAATCGATTTGAGGTCTATGTCCGCCACCGCCACCGATACGTTGGCCTTGTTCCCGCTGGTTTTTGCCGCCGGCGCCGAAACGACGGCTTTGTCTTCCAGTTTGGGGAACAGCTTTGACAGTATTTCGGCTTTTTTGTCGTCCGTCACCGTAGCCTGGGCTGAGGGAATTGCGGCGGAAGGCTTTCCGGCCTCGTGTCTGAGAGAGGACAGCGTGGACTGCTCTCCGGCGTAGGCGCCGGCGCATATGAAAAAGGCTGCGACTGCTAAAGGTGTCTTCATGTTCCCTCCGTTACTTCGCGTTTTCGTCTATGGTGATGTATTTTGAATCTTTGAGGCTCAAAATCTTGTTCACGTAACCCCGCACGCCGCTGGAGAAGCGTGTATTGTCCATTACGGACGGGCCCGCGTTGTATGAGGCGATGACGCGTTCCGTCACCCATTCCGGCATGTCGGCTGGGTTGGTGGTCTTCCCGCCCATGAACTTCTTTCCCGCCAGTTCATACAGGTAGTCTATGTACTCTACGCCCAGCCGGATGTTATATTCCGGGTCCGTGCGCAGGCTGTCCTTGTAGGTCTTGCCCTCGCCCATTCGCTGCGCCATCATCTTGGCGGTGGCGGGCATGAGCTGTATGAGGCCCTTCGCGCCCACGGAAGACGTCGCGTTGGGGTTGAAGGATGATTCCGCCGCTATCCAGGCCTTGATTATTTTAGGGTCAAGTCCTTTGGCCGTGGCGTATTTAACGATGTACTTGTCGTATTTGTCCGCCTTCGCCGGAACGAGCTTGGCCATCTTCGCGTCGGAAAGGGGCGTGCCGCGGATGCTCTCGCCGTACTGGAAGGTGGGGGATTTTTGTTTCTTTTTCTTGCCGGTCGATTTCTCCGTGGAAATCTCTGCCATCTTGTTTACGGAGGGAACCAGTTCAGCGTTTTGCAGATTTACGGCTGAGCCGTCGTACATGGCGTTCAGGCCCGCGATGGATTTAAGTGTCTCGGGGTTGACCTGCATGCATTTTTTGCAGACCTGCGTTTCTTTCGCCTGCTTGGCGGGCTTGTCCTGCTCCTGCCCTTCCTTTTGGGCGGCCTGTTCCTTTATGGCCCGTATGGACTTGAGCTGCTTGTATTTCTCCATGACGGACTTCACAAAGGGTGTTTCAAGTGCCCTGGGGTCCGCGGCTTTTTTGCCGTAGGCGTAGTATGCGGCAAGCTGCGCGGCGCTGGGGACATTAAGCTTGTCGGCGGACTTGGCGGTAAGAAGTCCTTCCGGCTGAAAGGTCGTGAAAAGAGAGGACAGGCAGGAGGCGGACTGCTCTATGGCTATCGCGGGAGCCTTCTGCATCTGGACGAGAGTGCCGGATGAAACGGGGCAGGACTCGGCTGGAATCTTCATGGGGCCGATGCCGGAGGGGGTGGGGAGGCCCTTGTTTTCCCGGGCGAGGGAAACCATCGCTCCCAGCAGGTCGGCGTCAACGCCGTACTGCTGTGCGGCTTTTGCCGTCATCGCCTCGGCGCCAGACTGCGCCTGGGGCTGCGCCTCCTGTGAGAAAACATTCGTTGCCGCGCACAGCGCGAACATAAGGGATAAAATGGTTTTCATATGTACTTCTATAGTAAATTATTATATGTGCTTTGGCATGGGCCATTGGGCCCAATTTAAAGCGGGTCGCTGATACCGCTTTTCCCCGGATGATTGCTGAACATGGTGCATAAATGAAACTACCGCAGATTCCTACGCTTGAGGACAGGGTTTTCACTTTCACTAACAAGGCCGCCGGATTTTACATGGGCGGCTCCCATTCGTTCCGGAAAAACGAGTTTTACGGCTGGACTTCAGGCGAAAGACATTTTCTTGATGATTACAGGGTGTTCGCGGAAGGGGGGGAACTCCGCCGCGAGGACGCCGCCTTCCTGTTCCGTCCGGATTATTTCGAGCGTACATACGCTGACGGGACCGTTGAAAGGTTCTTTATGGCCGAGAATGAAGATATCATTGTCATCTCATTCCGGTTTCCGCGAAGACCTTCCTCATTTTCCTTAACTTTCCTTACTGCCGCGAACAGGGAATCGCTGTCTCTTTCTCCCGGAGGGGATATGCGGCATATTCTTGTGAACGGACGCCTGCTTTCCCTTGCGCTGCGCGCGACGTCGGAGGGCGCCTGCGCGGTAATGACCTTGAGTTCCCGCAAGGAGGAGGGGGAAGGCCTTGTTGAAAAAGGATTTTCATCCCGCTCCGAAATGCTGTCCGCCAGAACCGCTCGAATGGAAGCGGTGCTGGACAGGGACCGGTTTTCCTGTTCGGATGGGGATGTCCTTGGCGCGGTCCGTTGGGCCCGGCTTTCGCTGGACAGTCTGATTGCCAACCAGGGAATGCCCGGGATATGGGCGGGTCTGCCGTGGTTCAACAATTATTGGGGACGTGACACTTTTATAAGCTTGCCAGGCGCGGCCATAGTAAACGGAGACTTCGCCTCCGCGCGCGATATCCTTTCAGCTTTCGCGGCAAAGCAGAAGACTGACCCGGGGGATAAATTTTGCGGGCGCATACCCAACCGCATATCCGGCGGCGAGATAATCTACAACACCGCCGATGCCGGGGGATGGTTTGCTCTTGCCGCATACCGGTATCTGTTGTACAGCGGAGACCTGGATTTTGCGCGCCATCTGTTTGATGTGATTCGCCGGGATGCGGAAGGCCTGCTCGCGCACAGATGCGACGGCAGTCTTTTTGCAATGCACGGCGACGCGGAAACATGGATGGACGCGGTCGGTCCGGCCGGTCCATGGTCGCCGCGCGGCAACCGCGCGTGCGATATCCAGGCCCTCTGGCACGCGCAGCTTCTCATCCTGTCGCGGCTGGCCGGGATTTCGGGACATTCCGCGGGCGTAGCGCATTATGCCGGTCTTGCTCAACGGCTGGAACAGGGTTTCAGCACGCAGTTCATCAGGGACGGACGGGTGGCGGACCATCTTTCAATGGACGGCAGCGCGGATATGCGGAACCGCCCCAACGCTTTCTTTTGCCTTGGCGCTTCCCTGCTGCCGGGACTGCGGCCTCTGGTGGGGGATATTCCCGCGGCCCATATAGCGCGCGGCCTTGCTGAAAGCCTGGTCTGTCCGCACGGGGTTCTTTCGCTTGCCGCCGCAGACCCGGATTTCCATCCGTACCATGAATACCCTTCTTATGCCCACAAGGATGAAGCTTATCATAACGGGATAGTGTGGACCTGGCTGGCCGGTACGGCTATCGATTCTCTGACTCATTTCGGGCAGAGAAGTCTTGCTTCCTCCCTGTGGCGCGAGGAGGCCCGCCAGATTCTTTCTCTGGACGCGCTCGGCGGTTTCGCAGAGCTGGTGGAGGCCTGGCCCCGTACCGGAGCCGCCTATCCGATTGCTTCCGGAACAGTGAATCAGGCCTGGGGGCTGGCGGAGTTCCTTCGCAACCTTACGGAAAACTTCGCCGGTTATGCGCCGGACGCGATTTCAGGGACATTCACCATGCGTCCCATGCCTTTCATGGAGGAAGGTTCATTTTCTCTGAAATTGCCTTTCAGGGAAGGGGGAATCCTGTTCTCCTGTGAAAGTTCTGGCGGCGTTTGTAAGGTTCGCGCGGACGCGCGGGAGGCTGAGGCTTCCGGCGTCATCCTTATCGGAGGGGACCAGCGCGCGGTGGATAAAGGAAGCGTAGCGGAATATTCCTCCGTCCTGCCTCTGCCTTCGGAAAGGTGGTCCTTCGCCGCCGTGCGTCCTGACCCCGGCATACCGGCGCTGCGACCGCATGCCGGATAAATTCCGCTTGCAAATTTAATGTTTCCTTGTTGTATACTTTACAGTACTTGAAACAGGGAGGCGCTATGGGTGCAAAGGCATCTAAAGAGAAAACCACGCTTGTCAAAAACGCTTTGAGAATCGCCACCATGGACGACCGCGGCACTGAACTGGAAAACGCGGACATCCTCATTTCCGGGGCCGAGATAGTAAAGGTCGGCCGCGGCATAAGGGCCAAGGCCGACAAGGTCATAGACGCGAAAGGCTGCGTCGTCATCCCCGGCATGGTCAACACACACCATCACCTTTACCAGACCCTGACCCGCAATCTTCCCGCGGTGCAGGACAGCAAGCTCTTCGACTGGCTTATTTATCTTTACGAGGTCTGGCGCAACCTTACCCCGGACGGCGTCTACACCAGCGCGCAGGTAGGCTTGGGCGAGCTGCTGCTTACGGGCTGCACCACCAGCTCCGATCATCTTTACCTTTTCCCCGGCGGCAAGAGCGCCGGTCTTATCGATACCGAGATAGAGGCCGCAAAGGAAATAGGGATGCGGTTCCATCCCTGCCGCGGTTCCATGTCCCGCGGGCGCAGCAAGGGCGGTCTGCCGCCGGATGATGTGGTCCAGACGGAAGATGAGATATTGAAGGACTGCGAGCGTCTCATCGCTAAGTATCACGACCGTTCCAAATTCGCCATGACCCGCATAGCCCTCGCTCCGTGCTCGCCGTTCTCCGTGACCACGGAACTGCTCAAAATGACGGCCGAAATGGCTAAAAAGCTGGATGTGCGCATGCACACCCATCTGGCGGAAACCAAGGACGAGGATGATTTCTGCCTCAAGATGCTGAAGATGCGCCCCCTTGAATACATGGAATCCGTCGGCTGGCTTGAGGACGGACGCAGCTGGTTCGCGCACTGCGTATGGCTTAATGAAAAGGAAGCCCGGCTCATGGGCAAGACAAAGACCGGCGTGGCGCACTGTCCCAATTCCAATCTGCGGCTCGGTTCCGGCATAGCGCCGGTCAGGACCTATCTGGACAACAATGTGCCGGTCAGCCTTGCGGTGGACGGTTCCGCTTCGGCCGATTCGTCTGATATGCTTTCGGAAGTCCGCGCCGCCATGCTTGTGCACCGCATAAAGAGCGGAGTGGACTCCATGCCCGCGCGCGATGCCATCCGCATGGCGACAAGAGGCGGCGCGCAGGTGCTTGGCCGTGACGACATAGGCTCTATCGAGCCGGGCAAGGCGGCGGATATGGCCATTTTCGATCTCAACCGCATCGACTATGCCGGCAGCGTGAGCGACCCGGTCGCCGCCATAGTGTTCTGCGGCGCAAGCCACCGCGCCCGCCATGTGCTGGTTAACGGCAGGCAGGTGGTAAAGGACGGACATCTTACGGCTGTCGATGAAGGAAAGCTGGTGGAAAAGGCCAACAGGACAGCCAGAACCATGTACGGCAAGCTGGTGAAGCTCCGC
Source organism: uncultured Elusimicrobiales bacterium (assembly GCA_964413345.1). GTDB lineage: Bacteria > Elusimicrobiota > Elusimicrobia > Elusimicrobiales > Elusimicrobiaceae > CAYPTM01. The sequence goes on along the minus strand of CAYPTM010000071.1, from coordinate 3,352 downwards.
TAGCGTCGCTGTCCTTTTCAGGACTTACGGACCGCGCCTGTTACGGGCGCGGTCTTTTGTTTGTACTTTCATCTCCAAGACCACCTGTCCGGCTGTCGGGGCAATCCCAGCGCCGGGTTGCGTAAAGTCGTTGCAAACGTCCCTATTATTGTTTTAAATGTAATCATATAATGGCGAACACAACTGTCAGGATATACACCACGCTGAAGGACCGGTTCAATGCCTCGCGCCTGACCATTGACGCGGGCAATGTCGGGGAGCTGCTGTCCAGGCTCACCGAAAACCGTCCTGACGTGCGGACCGTATTGTTCGATGAGGACGGCATAGTCAAGAACTGCTTCGTTCTCACCCTTAATTCGGAAATTCTGGACCACAAACAGGTAAACGAAACCACCCTGAAGGAGGGAGACGTTCTGCACATTTTCCCGCCCGTTTCGGGCGGCTAGGGCGCGTCCGCCGCATCAGACGGTGGAGCGGCGTGCCGTGTGCGATAACCTATGATTTGCGGAATAATACTGGCGGCCGGAGATTCTACCCGCATGGGCGGCCGGCCCAAGGCAGTGTTGAATTACGAAGGGAAAACTTTCATAGAGACCGTCTGCGAGAACATGCGCGCCGCAGGCGTCTACGACATAACGGTAGTGCTGGGCAGGCATGCCCAGGAAGTGCAGGACAAGTGGCCGGGAAATTGCGAGCGCGTGCTTGTCAATTCAAGCCCGGAGGAAGGACAGATTTCCTCTCTTAAAATCGCCCTGGGCCACATGCCCCAGTACGCGGGGGCGGCGCTCATGGCGCTGGTGGACCAGCCTACCATCAGTTCCCGAGTGTTCGCCGACCTGACCGATGAGTGGAAGCGCAATCCCGGCGGCGTCATAATACCGAAGTACAACGCAAAGCGCGGCCATCCCATAATTCTCGACAAGGCCGTCTGGCCTCTCTGCCTCCAGGCCCCTTCCGACAAAGGGCTGCACTGGGTTACCCACCATCCGGACGTGAAAGTCACGGACCTGCAGGTAAACGACGAAGCTGTTGTGCGGGATGTGGACACCCCGCAGGATTATGAAGAACTCATACCACGGAAAACCCATGTTGCCTGAAAAACCTTCCCTTTTTGCGCTTCTCGATCAGGCCGTTAAGGGCGGCATACCCTGCGCCCTGGTCACCATAATTTCATCGGACGGCTCCACTCCCCGCGAATCCGGGGCGCAGATGCTGGTCTATTCGGACGGCAAGATAGAGGGTACTGTCGGCGGCGGGAAGATGGAGGCCCTGTGCATAGAAAAAGCGCGCGAGGCCATAAAAACCGGGAAAAACGAAAAGGCCGTTTTCAGCCTGACGAAAGAGCAGGACATGCTCTGCGCCGGGGTGAATGAGGTTTTTATTGAAGCTTTTTCTCCCAAGATAAAGATTTTTATCTGCGGCGGCGGTCATGTGGCGCAGAAGATAGCGGAAGTCTCCTCTCTCGCCTCCATGTATCATGTAGTGGCGGACGACCGCGACGAGTTTGCCAACAAGGCCAGATTCCCCGGCGCGGCGGAAGTTTTTGTGGAACAGCCCGACAAGGCTCTTACGCCGGAGCGGGTTGACGCGCGCACCTATGTGGTGATAGTTACGCGCGGACATTCGCTGGACAAGGAATGCCTGGCGGCTGCTCTCAAGACAAACGCGGCCTATATCGGGATGATAGGTTCGAAGAGCAAGGTCCCGGAGGTGTTCCGCAGGATGAACGCCCTTGGCCTTCATCCGGAAAGCGACAAGCGCGTCTTCGCCCCCATCGGCCTCTGCGTGGGCGGCAAAACTCCCGGCGAAATTGCCATATCGGTTCTTGCCGAAATACTTAAAGTCAGCTACGGGAAAAGCGGCGCGCATATGCGCGACGCCTGATAATATCCGTATAAACCGTTCCGCGCGGGTTGTCGACGCGCAGAGGGGACGCTTACGCGCAGGTTTTGCTTTTACGTTTTTTGAGGATATCATGCCATTGAAACCACTGCTGCCCGTGCTTGCCTTGTCACTGTGCTGTGTAGCGTCGGCACAGGCTTATACCTCCCAGACGGACCCCGTTCTCGTCGCGATGAGGAAGGAGCTTGCCCGCTCGATTAATGTCCTTTCAAAGGCGGAGAAGGTGCCGCTGTATCACCTGGCATACGAGATAACCGATTCACGCGGCTATTCCTTCACGGCTGAAATGGGGGCTGAGGATTCCGAAAACATATGGCATGTGCGTAACCTGGACGTTGACGGGCGCATCGGTTCGTACGATTTTGACAATACGCATGAGATGAAGGGCATGGCCGCCTGGAACGAGCAGGAGCATGACGGCAACGCCATTACTCTTCCCATAGAGGACGATGAAAACGCCGTTCGGGCTTCCATCTGGCGTTGGACGGACAAGACTTTCAAGGACGCTCTTGAACGGTATACAAAGGTGAAGACCAACAGGGCCGTCACCGCGGAAGAGGACGACAAGAGCGATGATTTCTCCTCTGGGGAGCCTGTGGAGAAGTATTACGAGGCGGTGGAGCCTCCCGCCATAGACACCGCTTCCTGGCGGACGCGCGTGACCGCATATTCCGGGATGTTCAAGGGAAAGTCGTTCATATACACATCAGTGGTGAATTTCAGCGCGGATACCATAAACCACTATTTCGTAAACAGCGACGGGGCGGACCTGCGGCATGGAGGGACCTCCCTCCGGCTTTACTACAGCATAACGACGCGCACGCCTGACGGCATGGACCTGCAGCGGTTCAAAAGTTATGACGGGTTTAGCCCCGCTGATATGCCCTCCGACGAGACCGTCCGGGCCGACATCGAGCGCTCCATAAAGGAACTGGAGGCGCTAAGGAACGCCCCCGTGGCCGAGCCTTTTTCCGGCCCCGCCATATTGCGCAATACCGCCAGCGCCGTCTTTTTCCATGAGGTCCTTGGCCACCGCGTGGAGGGCCACCGCCAGAAAAAGGAAAGCGAGGGGCAGACCTTCGCGAAGAAGGTGAATGAAAAGGTTGTTTCCCCGGTTTTGAGCGTTTTCGACGACCCCGCCCTTGACCGTTTCAACGGCGTCGCGCTGCGCGGGTACTACAAATTCGACAATGAGGGTATGCCGGGCAAAAAGGCATCCATAATAGAAAACGGTGTTCTGAAGGGTTTCCTCATGGGCCGGGTTCCTATACGGAACTTCAGCCACTCCAACGGCCACGGGCGCAGACAGCCGGGCCATTCCCCCGTTTCCCGCATGGGGAACTTGATAGTGACCGTGAAGAATCCCGTGCCGTATGAGAAACTCCGGGCCATGCTGGTGGAACGCATAAAGAAATCCGGCAAGCCGTACGGTTACATTTTCGATGATATA
>CAYPTM010000070.1:0-9506 GCA_964413345.1 uncultured Elusimicrobiales bacterium | reverse complement strand
ACAGGGATTTCTTGAAATAGTACACAGATTCCGCGAAAAGGCCGCGGTCGAGAAAAATCATGCCGACGTGTTCTATAAGCGGCACTGATTTGCCGTGGTATTTTTCAAGCTTTCTGGCGCATTCGAGAGCCTCTTTCCTGCGGCCCAGGCTGAGGGACGCTTCCAGCAGCGCGGCGAGCGCGTCGCCATTGGCAGGATTGGCGCTCAGTATGTCTTCCAGTATGTCCCTGGCCACCGCGAAATTGCCAAGTTTCAGCTGCGCCATGGCGAGGCCGAGCTTGAGCCGCGTGTCGTTAGGGTAATGCGACAGCCCCTCCTGCATGGCCTTGAGGGCGCGGAAATACTCTCCCTTCAGCCAGAAGCTTCTGCCTTTGCGTTCGTATTCGGATGGGGATTTGTCCATTTTAGCCGCCTGTGATTGAGTTCAGCCCGGCCCGGTAGGGCGGCCGCCGACCCCCATTCTATCAAAATGCTATAATTTAAAAAACCAATGCGCGTCTGCGACAAAATTCTAGATAAAAAACCGTCCTTCTCCTTTGAGTTCTTCCCGCCCAAAACGCCGGAGGACACGAAGGCCCTTTACCAGTCTATCAAGGAACTGAAGGAACTGGACCCCGATTTTGTTTCCGTAACAAACCCGACAACCTCCGTAGGCGCGCTCAAGACAGCCGCCATAGCACTGCTCATCAAGGAAAAATTCGGCCTTGAGCCGATGGCCCATTTCACCTGCATAGCCCATTCCCGCCCGGACATCGCCGCCATATGCGCCGAACTCCGTCGCGCCGGCATATCTAACGTCCTCGCGCTGCGCGGCGACATGCCTAAGGACCTGGCCCCGGACCACAGCCCGGAATTCGCCCACGCCGACGGACTGGTGAGGGAGATAATGGCCGGCGGAGGCTTTTGCATAGGCGTGGCGGGCTACCCGGAAAAACACCCGGAAGCCCCTTCGATGGACGCGGACATCGCGAACCTGAAGCGCAAACTGGACGCAGGCGCGAGCTTCGTGGTGACGCAGCTTTTCTTCAATAATGATTCCTATTTTTCCTTCGTGGAACAGTGCCGCAAGGCAGGCATAACCGCCCCGATAGTGCCCGGCCTGATGCCGGTGACCAGCTACAAGCAGCTCAACCGCTTTTCGGAAAGATGCGGCGCGAAAATACCGGCTGAACTTGCCGAACACCTTGCCGGGATACAAAATGACAGCCGCGCCGTAATAGACTACGGCATTCAGTACGGGCTGGAACAGGCGCGCGGACTCCTGAAAGGCGGCGCGCCCGGCATACACTTCTACACGCTCAACAGGTCGGTTTCCTCGCGCGAAATACTGCGGAAACTGAAGGCCGAGGGATTTTAACCCGGCTTCCCCCCATCCACAATCCGGAGTTTTCGCAGCCATGCGCTGCCGGCAGGCAAATGCCGGCCTTCAGCGGCTTCCCCCCACCGCGCGCAAATTAGGTAAGATATAGACGGATTTACGGCGCATGAAAACAGAAAAGGAACTAAGGCTTGATATAGTCGAGGCGGGACGGAGGCTTTACGCTTCCGGCCTCATCGCCGGCGGGGACGGCAACATCAGCGTCCGCCTGCCGGGGGACACCCTGCTTGCCACGCCAAGCGGCAAGAGCAAGGGCTTTCTCAAGCCGGAAGACCTCGTAATCACCGACATGGACGGCCGTCCGCTCCAGGGCGAAGCGGGCCGCCCTTCCTCCGAAATACAGATGCATCTGCTTTTTTACCGTCAGCGCCCGGACGTGATGGCCGTGGTGCATGCCCATCCGCCCACGGCGACCGGCTACGCGGCCGCCGGATTGAGCCTCGACAAGCCGCTCATAGCCGAGGCGGTCCTGACCCTCGGCAAACTCGCCCTCGCCCCCTACGGCACGCCGGGGACGCCGGAAGTCTCGCAGGGTCTTGCAGCACTGGTGCCGGACCACGACGCCATCCTCATGGCCAACCACGGCGCGGTAACGTCCGGACCGGACCTGGACCAGGCCCTTTACCGCATGGAAACCGTGGAGCACTTCGCCAAGATATCGTTGGTGGCGCACATATTGGGCAGGGAAAAAGCCATTTCGGAAGAAAACGTAAAACGGCTGGAAAAGGCCCGCACCGAACTGGCTGAAAAGGAAAACGACCGCCGCACCGCGGCGCTGATTGCGGAAGCGGTGGCGGCCCAGATTCTGGCGATGCGCAAGGGCGCATAGGAGGGGAGATGGCGGCAGAGGATATCAAAAAGCTGATAACGCTCCAGCAGACCGACCTTCAGGCCGACTCGCTGGCCAAGGCAAAAAAGGCCATGCCCCAGAAGTTCGCAGAAGCCGAACGGTCCCTCGAAGCGGCACGGACGGAACTTGAGACGCATAAGGAAAAACACCGCCGCCTGCTGGTGGGCAAAAAAGAGCTCGAAACCGATTTAAAGGAAACCGAGGACGCCATACGCAAGCATCAGGGCGAACTCAACAGCGTGAAATCAAACGACGCCTACCAGGCGCTCCTGAAGGAAATAGCGACCTGCACCGCCGAAAAGGACAGGATAGAAACCGAAATACTGGGCCTGCTTGACTGCCTGGAAGAATCCTCCGCCAGGGAAAAACCGCTGCAGGAAGCCCTTGCCGCGGCGCAGTCCTCCGCGGACGGGCAGAAAACCCGTCTTCAGACCGAAGAAGCGGAACTGGACGGACAAATAGCCGCCCTGGCCGCGAAAAGGGCCGGACTGGCCGCGACGGTAGACGCGGACCTCCTAGAGAAATACGAAAGCATCCGGACACGCCGTGAAGGGCTTGCCATATGCCCCACGCTGGACAGACAGGGCCGCATGGTCTGCGGCGGCTGCAACACGGCGCTCACGCAGCACATGTGCGGACAGGTGCTGAGAAAAGATTCCACTAATTACTGCGAGGAATGCCAGCGGATTATCTATTCCCCGCTTGCGCTCCTTGGCGAACGGACGAATGAAGCTTAGAATAAATATAGACGGCGCCTGCCGCGGCAACCCGGGCCCCGGCTCGTCCGCGGCCATTATCAGGGACGCGGACGGGAAACTTATCAAGGAAGTGGCGAAGCACCTCGGCACCTGCACCAACAACCAGGCGGAATTCTTCGCCCTTGAGATGGCGCTGTCGCAGGCGCTGGCGATGAATGCCGACGAAGCCGACATTTTTTCAGACTCTCAACTGCTTGTGAACCAGTACAACGGCGTTTACCGCGTGAAAAACCCGGCGCTGGCCGAATTCATGCGTGAGATAAAGATAAAGGCCTCCAAGTTCAGGAGGATAACCCTTACGCACGTGCCGCGCGAGCAGAACGGCGCGGCCGACCGCCGCGCCAACCTGGAGCTGGACCGCGCGGCCAAGGAGCAGAAGGAAGAGGCCGAAAAGGCCCGCAAATGGCTGGACAACCAGCCCACGCTGTTTTGATTTTTTGATTTGGGCGGCCGGAGGACCGCTCCGCCCCGCAAGGGACGGGGAGGAACTTCCGAACTCCACAGGGCAGGACGCTCGTCGAAAGGCGAGGACGGCGGGGCCATATCCCCGCTGGACGGAAAGTACAACAGAAAACATACCGCCGTCCCCGCAAGGGGAAGGTAAGGGTGAAAAGGTGCGGCAAGAGCGCACCGCCCGCGCCGCGAGGCTCGGGGCAGTGCAAACCCCGTCCGGAGCAAGGCCAAAGACGCGCTACAGGCTGCCCGCCTGGTCCCCTTCGGGGGACGGCGCGAAGTAGGCCGCTTAGACTAATGGTCCTCACGGCGGGCTCACGCCCGCCGACAGAATTCGGGGTACAGGCCGCCCTAATTTTAAAACAAGGAGTCACCCATGCCGGCAATCGCACTCGCCGCACAGGTGCCGGAGATATGCGTCTCCGACACTCCCGAAGGCATACCGTGGAAAGACGCCGTGGTCTGGACGGAAATACTGCCCTCCGGCAGGAAATTCCTCTGGATAGCGGGGGAGCATATAGAATCCGTTACATGGACAAACGGCAATCTTTCCATCCTCCCGCGCCGCGACACAATCCTGAGCGACAACTTCCAGGCCCTTCTGGTCATGGGCGGCACGGCGCTGGTGGGCAAGAACATCAGGGCCAGCTAGCCAATGCCTGTCACAGGCGGCGTAATGGAACCGGGCAGGGGACCGGAGGCCGCTAAAACGGCGGCCGCCATGTTATGCCTGCCCGGCGAAGACGCGGCTATTTTCTCCGACAACGACACTGCCTTCGGCCCCAGGGCCTTCTTCCGCGCGGACGGACCCGTCGCCGCCATTTGCGACGGGGAGCTGCTTAACAGGGACATTCTGCGGGGCGCGCTGGTCAGAAAGGGCGTGGCGGCCGAAAAAGCCACGGACGCGGAACTTGTTACGCTCCTCTACGCGGAACACGGCGCGAACTTCATCCGCAAGACGAGAGGCCCCATCTCGGCCGCGCTGCGGGACAGGGCGGGCGCAAAGCTCCTCCTCGCCACCGACAGGATGGGCGCGCAACCCGTATATTACAGCCTCAAGAACGGCCGGCTGGCCTTTGCCGGAGACCCGCGCGCACTGTTGAAAGTGTCGTGGATTTCCCGGGACATAGACCCCGCCGCGCTGGAACTTTATCTGGAATTCGGGTTCATCCCCGCACCCTTCACAATCCACAGGGACATACGCAAACTGCCGCCCGGCGGCATGCTGATATTCGAGAACGGAGCCGTGCGTGAAGAACGCTTCTGGTCCATCGAAGAAACGTACGGCCATGGCCGCGCCGATTTTGAGGACGCGCTCGCGATGCTGAGGCACCAGCTGGCGGATTCGGCGGGCATAGCCGCCGCGGATGGAGCCAGCCATGCCCTCCTTTCCGGAGGATTCGCCTCCGCGCTGACCGCCGCCGCCGTGGCGCGGGCCTCGAACACTCCGGTAAATGCCCTCCACGCCTCTTTCGGCGGTGCGGAAGATGAAGCGGCCGCGCGGCGCGCCGAACAAACAGCTAAATTTTATGGCATGAAGTTCGAGAGAGTCACCCTGAAGGCAGACCCCGCCGCGCTTCTGTCCGCCATCGCAAAAGAAAGCCCTGAACCCTTTTACTCCCCCCGCGCGGCCAGACTGCACCTGCTGGCGACAGAGGCGGCATCGCGCTCGCCGTTGTGGCTGAGCGGCATTGGCGGAGGGGAAAGCTTCGCCACCCACGCGCGTTACGCCGTCGCCGCCAAACTTTTCCCCCGCGGACGCCTGCCGAAAGCCCTTGCCAGACTGGCCGGAATCTTTTCCAGTGCAGGGAAAACCGAATTGCGTGCCGCCGGGGTTTACAGAAATTTAATCGGTATATTGTCAGCGCGGGAAAGGGCTGGCATTCTAACCGAAGATTTCAAAAACAGGGCAGCAAGCCCTGAAGAATTGCGGAATTATGTGCTGGAAAGTTTCGCAGGAAAAGGTTCCGGCGGCATGGCAAACGCCATGCTGAGTTTCGATTTGAACGCCGCCCTGCCCTCGGAAATGGCGGCGGCCTCATGCGGCCCGGTCAGAATCCGCTCACCGTTTCTGGACCACCGCATGGCGGAGCTGGCCCTTTCCCTTCCGGGAGACTGGAAACTGCCAAGAGGCAAAAAATCCGCGATGATACTGCGGGAGGCTTTTCACATGTATCTGCCGGATTCACTTCTTGAAAGTCCGCCGGAAGACTACTCCGCGGAACTCATCCCATTTAGGACGGAGGCCATTGGCAGTCTCTGGCGAGAGACCATGCTTTCCGATGAAACGGCCACCCGCGATATTTTCAGCCGGACCGCGCTATCCGACATACTGGAACGCCATGACAAGGGTGAAAACCTGGACCGGGTAATGATGACGCTGATGACACTGGAAAAGTGGCTCGCCAAAAAAGAAAGGACCTGCGCATGACGGCCATCCCCCCCATTTATGTGGTAGCCAACTATCCTCCTGCCGGCGGCGGCGCGGAGAAAAAGGCCCGCCGCATGGCGACGGCCCTTGCCGGGGAAGGCCTTCCCATAACCGTGTTGACGCGGCACTTTCCCGGTCTGCCGCCAGTGGAGCGGGCCGACGGAGTCACAGTGGTGCGGCTTGGCGGGGAAAATGGCGGCAACGCAAAATTCTATTTCCTGCTGGCGCGCGAACTTTTCCGCAGGCGGCGGGAGTATTCCGTAATACATCACTTCCTGTTCTCCACGACGGCAAATATCTGCCGCGTCATGGCCTCGCTGCTGGGCAAACCGCTCCTGCTCGCGCCGGGCGGCACAGGGGAGTATGGCGGCACTACCGACAGAGTCACTTTCGGGCGAGGGATGAAACTGAAATTCGCCCACATCAAATGGGGCGGCACAAGCTTCGTGGCCATGAGCACCCCGCTTCTTCAGGAGTTGAACGAGGCCGGAGTGCGGCAGGACAGACTTTTCCTTCTGAACAATCCAGTGGATACGGCCCGGTTCCACCCCGCGCCGGATTCGGAACGGGCCGCGTTGCGGGCGAAACTGGGTTTTGAAGGCACCATATTCCTTTTCGTCGGGCGGCTGGCGAGGCAGAAAGGGCTGGACCGCCTTTTCGCCGCAGCCAAGACCATGCCAAAGGACGCGGACTTCAAAATTGTGCTGACAGGTTCCGGCCCTGAGGAAAACGCGCTTCGTTCCCTTGCGGAACAATACAGGATAGCCGGGGACATAGTTTTCGCTGGCCAGCAGGCCGACATGCTGCCCTATTATCAGGCTGCGGATTATTTCATACTCCCGTCAAGGGGAGAGGGAATGTCCAACGCCATGCTGGAAGCCATGGCCTGCGGCCTGCCGCCCGTAGTCTCCTCGGTAAGCGGCACGGAGCTTGTGGAAGACGAAACCAACGGCATAGTTTTCCCGAACACCGACGATCCGGCACCCCTGCGGGAAGCCATGCGCAACTGCCTGGGCATACCCCACGCGAGAAGGGAACTCATGGGCCAGAGGGCGCGCGCGAGAATGGAGGAGGAATGCTCCCTTCCCGCCATAACGAGCAAACTGCGGTCAATCTACCAAACACTTTCCGGCCGCGATGCTTAACTTACGGGACCATCTCGCGCACCTGAAAGCTTTTCACCCGAACGCCAAGCAGTTCCTGTGGGCCACATTCTGCATAAGCCTTAGCGCCAACATATTCAGCCTTGTTTTCAACCTTTATGTCCTCAGTCTGGGGCATTCGCGGGCTTACCTCGGCACGCTGGAAGCCCTGCCCGCCGCCGCGGTGGCTGTGTTCGCTCTGCCCGCCGGGTATTTATGCTCGCGCATGTCTTTTCGCAGAGCGCTTTTCATCGCGCTTGCGCTAAGCCTGACCGCAACCGCCGGACTGGCCGCCTCGTCCGGGGCAAAAACGCTGATGATGTTCCGCGTCCTTTCCGGGCTGTCCACCGCCATGCTGTCGGCTGTGACATGGCCCCTGCTCGTGAAATTCTCCGTCCCGGAAGAGAGGAACTGGCTTTTCAGCTTCCAATTCTTCGTCAGCACGCTGGCGGGGTTCGCGGGCAGCATGATGTCGGGCCAGCTTGCCCTGCTTGGCGCGAAAATAACTGGCAGCGCGCCGGATTCGCCGCACGCCTACCAGTTCACCATAGCCGCGAGCTGCGCCATACTCGGGTTGGCCCTGCTTCCACTCTACCGCATGACCGGCATGGCAGCGGGAGAGAAGAAACCCGGATTCGATCTGAGAGGACTGGACTGGAAGCGGGCCATGCGCATATACGCGCCGCAGATGGCGGTGGCCTACGGCGCGGGCATGATAATGCCCTTCGTCAACGTTTTCCTCAAAACCAAATTCAACCTGCCGATAGACAAACTGGGGTTCTGCATGTCGCTGCAGGCCTTCGCCATGGCAATAGGCAGCCTTACCGTGCCATATTTCGTCAAGCGCTGCGGAGGCCGGGTGGGCGCAATGGCGACCGTCCAGGCCCTTTCGCTGCCCTTTCTCGCTTTGATGGGCTTTACCCCGCTGCTGTGGCTTACAATGATTGGCCTGTGGATGCGCACCATGCTCATGAACACGTCGGGCCCCATATATTCGGTGTTGCTGATGGAACATTTCGAGGAAAAACACCGGCCCGTCATAAGCGCGGCCTACGGTATTATCTGGAACGCCTGCTGGTCGCTGGGGGCAAGCACAAGCGGCAGGATGCAGATGAATTGGGGGTTCGACATGCCCTTCATGGCAACGCTTGTAACTTACGCCAGCGCCACTCTGTTGCTTATGGCATGGTTCCTTCCCTATAGGGACAAACGTACGCTGGAGAGGGGAGAGCTGGCCGAATCCGCGGCCAGGACAGGAGAAACCGAATAGGCTGAAAAGGTCATTGCCAGCCGGAGCATAATTTAAGCATAATGATATTATGAAATCCTTACTTTCGGCCGTACTTGCAGTATCATGCTGCTGCGCCGTAAGTGCCGCGCAGCCCGAGGGCGACAAGGCTGCCGCTGAAAACGCTTTTACCGCTCCCGTTCCCTCAACCAATTCCGTTCTGCCGTCCCCGGTTTATAAATCCGGCTGCCCCAAGGCCGCCCTGGACAGCATGGTTCCGCTATCGGACATTACCGGCCCGACACTGCGGGGCGTTGGACAGGCCACGGAGTATCCCGATTTCACCGATGACATGAACTACGCCGGGATAACCGGCGCGCTGGAAACCAGTCTGGCTTACTGGAACAAACGTCCGGATACCGCCACCATACAGATAGGCAACGACACCTACAATGCCGTGCATATCAGGAAATCGCTCAAGGCGATGATAGCCCTCCTTGAGAAAAAGCCGTCGGCAAAGGAAGCGAAGGCGGCGATACTCAGGGATTTCACCATTTATGAATCCGTGGCGGACGACGGCTCCAACTCCGTGACCATAACCGGTTACTATGAGGCGGACATAACCGTCTCCCGCACAAAGACAGCGGAAGCGACGCACCCCATAATGCTCCGCCCCGCCGGACTGGTTAAAACCGAATCCACGGAAGCTTTCCCATACGACTACGGGATGAAAAACGCCGACGGGAGCAAGACCCCCGCCCCTTCCCGCGAACAGATAGAGAACGGAGCGCTGTCCGGCAAGAACCTCGAATTGGTATGGTCCGCCCACACTGCGGACATCATGCTCATGCAGATACAGGGTTCCGGCTATCTGCGCTTCCCCGACGGGACTTTCATAAAGGTTGGTTTTGACGGGGCCAACGGCTGGCCGTTCAAGAGCGTGCAGCGAGCCCTCATGGACTGCGGGGAAATACCCTCCATGAACTTCGTCAACTTCATCAAATATCTCAAATCCCAGCCGCCCGCGCGCGAAACCACGCTGGTCAACATCAACCCGCGCTACACTTTCTTCAAGGAAGCCGACCCGGACACCTCGGCCCATGGGGCCATAGGACTGCCGCTGACGCCGGAACGCTCCATGGCGGTGGACCCTAAGCCGGTCCCGCTCGGCCTGCCCGCCTACCTTGTCTCCAAGAGACCCGTGGCGGACGGAAACGGCGGCATTTCGGGATTTGCGGACTTTGCGCGCTTCATGACAACTCAGGA
>CAYPTM010000069.1:0-9521 GCA_964413345.1 uncultured Elusimicrobiales bacterium | reverse complement strand
CCCCCTTCTTCGCACAGAAACCGCCCAAAAGCCTGGATAGGGTGGAATTCGGCCACGCTTTCCTTAAAAAGCACTGGCCGCGCATAACCGCCGGCAACGCGCCGGACATAATGGCCACGCTTAATCTCTTCACGGCCGCGTCGATAGCGCTGGCGGCAGGAAAGTATTTCAGTGACTGCCGCCCGAAAGAGCTTATCGTCAGCGGGGGCGGAGCGCTCAACCCGGTACTGATGGAGAACATAGCGCGCCTTGCCGCGCCGCTTAAAGTCCTGCGCTCCTCCGAGCGGGGACTGGCGGAGCTGGCCAAGGAACCGGCGTGCTTCGCGCTGATGGGCTATCTCGCCGTCAAGGGCGAAACGAACCACTGTCCGCAGGCAACAGGCGCGCGCGGGCGGAGAATTTTAGGTAAGATAATACCGGCACAACCCATACGAAAGAGGTAAAAATGAACAGGAACCTGGCTCGCCTTGTATATCCGGCATTCCGCTTCGGTCTCAGCGAATACGAAGCGGCAGAACGCCTTGTGGACATGGGCGTCGGCGGCTTCTGCCTTTATAAAGGAACCGTCAGCAGCATCACCGAATTCACCCGCAGGATGCGCGCGCGCGCCAAGGGGCCGCTGCTGTTCTGCGCCGACTACGAGGACGGCCCCGGCCGCTTCGCGGAAGGGGCGTCGCTCCTGCCCTCCAACATGGCCATAGCCGCTTCCGGCTCGGCGGATCTTGCCCGCCGCAAGGGCGAGATAACCGCCGCCGAGGCCAAGGCCATGGGCGTCCACTGGGTGCTGGCCCCCGTGCTGGACCTTGCCGACAGGCCGGAAAACCCGATAGTCAACGTCCGCGCCTTCAGCGACAACGAGGAGACGGTCATCCCCATGGCCGAAGCCTACATGAACGGGCTTTCCTCCTCCGGCACGCTGACCTGCGTAAAGCATTTCCCCGGCCACGGCGACACGGAGAAGGACAGCCATCTCCAGCTGCCAGTGCTGAAAAGAACTATCTCACAGCTCAAGGGCCACGAGCTTAAGCCCTTCATGAGCCTCTGCAAGCAGGCGGACTCGGTCATGATAGGCCACCTCAAAATTGACGACGTGGACCCTGACGTCCCGGCCAGCTTTTCCAAGGCGGCCATAAGCGGCCTGCTGCGGGAAACCGTCGGTTACGACGGCTGCGTGGTCACGGACGCGCTTTCGATGAAAGCCGTATCGGATGAGAACTCCGCGGGACTCATGGCCCTGCTGGCCGGGGCAGACATACTCCTCGTCCCGGACGACCCGTTCAAGCTTCTTGAATCGCTTGAAAAAGCTTACAGCGAGAACAGCCTGCCGGACGCGGTGCTCGAGCGGGCTCTGCGCCACCAGATAGAGATGATAGGCAAGCTAGGCCCGCGCTGGCTGGACGACCAGCCCGGACGCGAAATAATAGACGGCCCCGCCCACCGCGAGTACGTCCGCCGCGCCGCGCCGGACTGTCTTGCCTGGCTGAAGAAGCCGCAGGCCCAGCCCTTCTATCCCGGCGAGACCGTCCGCTACATGGAACCGGCGGTATCCGACCCGGAAAAATGGAGCGGCAAGGCCTTCGTGGACGAACTCAAAAAGTGCGGAGTGAACGTGGTCTCCGCTTACGAAGGAATGGGCGGCAGACTGCTGGCGGCATCGTTCTCGCGCCCGCAGGCCTACTCCGGCATGATAAACCTCAATCCGTCGGAGCGGGAGGAGATTCTGCGCCGCATAGAAGGCAATGGCAAGATGACGCTCGTTTCCTTCGGCAGCCCATTCGTCTTCGCCGGCTTCGCCCCCAGGCTGGAAACCGGCCTCTGCGCCTTCTGCGCGGTGGACGAATTCCAGCGCGCGGCTGCGCGGGCCCTGACGGGCAAGGGACCGGCTAACGGCACCATGCCGGTAAGGCTGGACTGAACGGGAATATCGAAATGGAAAAGGGCCGTCCGCTGTAAAGCGGACGGCCCTTTGAATTTGCGTCAGCCAGGAAAGGACTTAAGCTTCCTTCTTGTTGAAAGCCTGCGCGAGCTGATCCTTGCGGTGCTTAAGCTCCTCGCCCATAGCCTCGAGCTTGTGCTTGCTCTTCTCGTAGGTTTCGTCCATCCAGTCCGCGATGTCCTTGCGGGTTTCCTTACCAGCCTTAGGGGCGAAAAGAATGCCCAGGGCGGCGCCGACAAGTCCGCCGATAACGAATGCGCCTATGATTTTCCCAGCCTGATTGTCTTCTGCCATGGTAACCTCCGGAAAATACGTTCAACTTATTATACATCTTCTTAAAGCCGCCGCAAGCGGGGAGGGAAAAAGCCTTTTCCGGCGGGGGCCGTCCCCGTCGGCAGATTTGCCTATCGCGCCCAAAAATTGTTTAATAGTAGTGTTGTACGACAGTTTGCCGGCAAGGCCTTGAAAGCCCTCCGGGCAACGGAAGGTTTTGCCAGCAGATTGTCAGGACCGCCGCGGTAGCTCAGTGGTAGAGCACTGGTCTGAAAAACCAGGTGTCGTTGGTTCGATCCCAACCCGCGGCAGTCCTTTTTTTATCCGGAAAGGGACGGCATACCCTAATGCAGACCATACTCATAGTGGATGACAATCCGGAAGTAAGGGAGCTGCTGACCGAGCTCCTGAAAGCCAAAGGCTATAACATACTCACCGCCGACAACGGCGAAGACGCGGTCAAACTCGCCAGAATAAACCTCCCCGCGCTGATGCTGATGGACATAAAGATGCCGAAAAAAGACGGCATAACCGCCTGCCGGGAAATAAAGCAGGACGCCGCCACGCGCGATATACCCATCATCATGCTCAGTTCAGCCGGCCAGATGAAGGAAATCGAGGAAGCGATGAAGTACGGCGCCAAGACTTACGTCACGAAGCCATGCGACTCGGAACGCATTCTTACGCTGGTGACGGACACACTGTCCGTCCCCCAGCAGACAACCTGGCACAAGGCCAGACGCTCCAGAAGAAGATAAAAACAAATTGAAAAAAGGGCCCCTTCATCCGAAGGGACCCTTTTCATTTACTCCGCAAAACTACTTGACCTGCAGAAGAGCGAAGTGCAGATACTCCGTTTCC
Source organism: uncultured Elusimicrobiales bacterium (assembly GCA_964413345.1). Taxonomy (GTDB): domain Bacteria; phylum Elusimicrobiota; class Elusimicrobia; order Elusimicrobiales; family Elusimicrobiaceae; genus CAYPTM01. Next base: position 6,451 of record CAYPTM010000069.1, on the reverse strand, counting down.
GGCATGCCCAGCAGCACGGGGTGGTCCTTCGCCTGTCCGCGCAGCTCCACCAGCACGACGTTCTTGCCGCTGCGGCGGGCCGCCTCGGCCACGATTTCCATGAATATCTCGCGCGAGACATGGTGCGAGCAGGTGGACGTGGCCAGATATCCGCCGGACTGCAGGCCGCGCAGCGCCATCTCGTTAAGCTTGACGTAATGCTTCACGGCCATCGCCAGGTTCTTGCGGCTCTTGACGAAGTTGGGCGGGTCAAGTATGACCATGTCGGGGGTATGGGGCAGCTCGCCCGCGCGCAGCGCGGAAAGGGCGCGCTCGGCGTCGTCCTTGTGGAAGGTCACGAGCTTTTCCACTTTATTGAGAGCCGCGTTTTCCGTGGCGCAGTCAACGGCTATCTGGGAAGAATCAATACCCCACACCTGCTCCGCCCCGGCAAGCGCGGCGGTGATTGCGAAGCCGCCGACATAACTGTAAAGGTCCAGTATGACGCGGTCGCGCACGTAAGGCTTCAGAAACTCGCGGTTGTCGCGCTGGTCGTAATAATACCCGGTCTTCTGGCCCGCGCGCAGCGGAAACTTGAACTGGGCGTCTCCGTCCTCCGCCAGGCCGAATTCCGGCACTTCGCCGGTGGTCTCGGAAACCTGAGGCAGCCCTTCAAGATGCCGGAACTCGCTCTCGTTCTTGTAGTAAATTCCCGAGGGGGAGAAAATCTTTTTGAGCGCGGCCTCTATGTCCGCCTTCATGGCTTCCATGCCAGCCGACAGTATTTCCACGACAAGCGCGTCGCCGTAGCGGTCCACCACGAGGCCGGGCATAAGGTCCGCCTCGCCGAAACAGACGCGTGCGTGCTTGTTAAGCCCCAGATTGCGCCTGTACTCGAAAGCGTCGCGCAGACGCTTGTAGACGAAATCGGACGGAAGCTCGGTAACGCCTTTCTCCAGTATGCGGACAGCTATCAGGCTGTGGGGATTGAACATACCCACGCCAAGCGGTTCACCTGAACTCATCCGCACCAGCACCGGCGTCCCGGCGGGTATGGTGGTGTCAACCTTTTCAAGTTCGTTCGAAAAAATCCAGAAGTGGCCGCACTGTATGCGCCGTTCTTCCTTTGGTTTCAGTTTAAGTTCTACCTGTGGTTTCATGTAGCCTCAATATTTTATTGTGAATGCGGAGCCTGCCTGCGCCCCGTACTGCCTGCCGAAATTGCCTCCGTTGACCGAAAATTCCACAAATCCGCCGGAACCCAGCACCGCCGCCGGACGATTCTCTCCGGCGCGGGAATAGGATTCCAAAGCCACGCCCAGTTCCAGCTCTCCGAAAAAGAATCTCTTGCCCGCGGCCTGCGCGCACGGCACGTTGGTCACGCAGTTGCCGTAACAGTCCCTAAAAATTATTTCGCCGGACTTGTCCCCCTCCCGGAAAGAAGGGAACGGCAGTTCAACCATGCCGGATACCGCCGGACCGACTTCCTCTTCCGGGATCCCGGCCGCCAGCCTTGCCGCCACCGGCGCGAATATATCCCTGCCGTGGAAAGTCGAGCTGAGCGGCTTCAGGAAAAGGTCCGCGTTCTCCACCCTCCGCACGCTTTCAAACGGCGTTCTCCGGCCCAGCCACGACAGAAGCCCGTTGTCCGGCGCCAGATAAAGCCGTCCTCCGCCTCTGGCGCAGAGTATGGCGCGCTCCGACCCTACCCCCGGGTCCACCACGCAGGCGAACACCGAACCGTCCGGGAAAAACGCCGCTCCCGTCATCAGGATGAAGGCCGCCTCCCGCAAGTCCTGCGGCGCGACGGAATGGGACAGGTCCAAAATGTCCGCTTCCGGCGCGAATGAGCGGACCACACCCTTCATGACTCCGGCGTAATGTCCGGCCGCGCCGAAATCGGTCAGCAGCACCACCGGGCGCATAAGCCTGCGGACCTTACTTGTCGTTAAGGTGCGGCTTCAGCGGCGAGCCGGGTATGGTCAGCGGCACGCCCTGGGCGCACAGCGGACATTTGTCCGGCGTGTAGCACTGAAGGGGATAGGTCACGAGGGAACGCGCCGGCACCGTAAGCGGCAGCGGGCCGGTTGAGCGGTCCACTATGGCGGTGACGCCTATCACCCGCGCGCCGAGGCGCGTAAGCAGCACCGCGGCCTCGTTGGCCTGGTTGCCGCTTGTGATGACGTCGTCCACTATGAGAATCCTTTCCCCTTCCTTTACGGCGAAACCGCGCTTGAGCATCATGACGCCGTTCTGCCGCTCCGCGTATATCGCGCGGGCCTTCTTGGCGCGCGCCACTTCCTGCCCGATGACTGAAGTCGCGGCGCTGGGAGCCAGCACCACGTCCACGTCCTGCGGGAACCGGGCGGCCATGGCCTTGGCTATCTGCTGCGCTATGTGAGGGTACTGCATCACAAGCGAGGTCTGGACATAGCTTTGGCTGTGGAAGCCGGAAGGCAGCTGGAAGTGCCCGTTCAGTATGGCCTCGTGCTCTTCCAGAATGCCGACGATATCAAGGTTGCTGTACCTGCTCATCACTTTCCTCCCCGGATGAAACTCCTGAGTTTGCCAAAATCCGTCCTTACTCCGCGCTTCGCGGCGTCCTCAATGACCTTGCCCGCGCCCTTGGGACTGCCGAGCGTGGTTTCAGCCTTTGTCATGGGACCCTTTACGTTGAACAGCAGGGCCGGCTTGCCGCTTGCGTCAGTCATGCTCTCCGGCAGCCCCCCGAAACGCGAAATCGTGTTGAACATCGTGGCCACGTTGATGTCCAGCTTTTCGCCGGTCCAGCCGACAAGGCCGGAAACCGACGCGGTCATTGAAGAACCGTCCACGAAGAAATTGGAAGCGTGCATATCCCCGTCACGGAAATCGAACGAGCCCGCCATGCGCCGGTAAGGAACGTCTTTCAGCACCGTGCCCGCCGCCCATTCACCGCTGCGCTGCATCTTGTGCATGGTCAGGAAGGGACGGAACGCCACGTTGAGCGCCTTGTATTTATCGCCCATCTTCTCCAGCTGGTAAATGGTGCCGGGGCCCATGTCGGCCTCTATACGGCCGCTCAGCCTGTTCATGCCGGCCCGCATGCCTTTCAGTTCAAACTCCATGCGCAGGTTCTTGCCGGACAGGACGGCGGAAGTGAGGGAACCCACCGCTATCCCGCCCCTTATGTCCGGCATGAAGCCGGGCAGCTGGGCGCGGAAATTGCGCAGCCAGGCCAAATCCGTGTCCTTCTCCAGCTTGAGAGGAGCGGAATTATGGTTTAGGGAATTATTCACTCCCGACGCGATGTCGCCGATATCGTAAAAGAAATCCAGCAGGCGCAGCGAGGCGAAAGAGGCGTACAGCTCTATCTTGCGGTTGGGCCTGGCGGCGTTCCGCGCCGTCATGGAAACGCGGAAAGGCTGTCCGTTCATGCGGCCCGCGAAATCCTTTACGGCAAGCGTTCCTCCGTGGTAGGAACCGGTCCCGGATATGCCGGAGAAAATCTGCCTGCGCACCCTGATGCCGCCCTTCTCCACGGACAGGTCGTATTCCTTGAGGCCGGGGCCGAAAGAGGCAGCCACCTCCATGTCGGAGAAGCGGAAATCCCCCAGGATGAAATCGAGGCCGGAGCCGCGCGCGTCCAGTTTTCTGAAGGCAAAGCCGTTCCCGTCATTGCCAAAAAAGGAGGAAACCGCGCACAGACCCGACGGAGAGAACCTGGCTATGGCCGGAATGTTCTTTACCGCCTGCTTCAGGTTGAACTGTCCCGAAGACAGGGAAAAGGAGTAGACAGGCGTCCCGGAGGAAACCGACACGGTGCCCTCGCCCGTTATGCGGTATTGCCCGGCCTTGGCGGAAATGGAGCGGAAGTTCCACACGCCGTCGCTGTCGTCCACTTCAATCTGCCAGCGCGAGCCGGGCAGGCTGAGGCCGTTCGGCATTTTGCCCAGAAGCGCCAGGTCGGACGGGAGCAAGGCGGGCAGGTCGACGCGGAGGGTGGCGCGGGGGTGGACAAAATTGTTCAGGGAGCCTTCCACATACGCAATCTTGTCCGCCGTCCGCAGACGGAGGTTGACCGCTTTTAGGGAGGCCATGTCCCAGTTCATGTTTGCGGCGTTCATCACGCCGTCGCTTTCGCAGACGATGTCATAAACCCTGCCGCCCAGAGATTCCTTCATTCGCCAGGAGACGTTGAACTGGAAGTCGTTCTCCATGCTGAAATTAGAAAGGGAAAGGTCCGCCCCGTAAAAGACGCGCTTTTTAGGGTCGGACGCGTTTGCGATGGTAACCTGCGCCCCGCCGAAACGGAGGCGGTCAAGGGCCATCTCTACGACAAGGCCCATGAAACGGCTGTCCTTAAGTCCGCCGGAGGCCTTAAGTTCCGGCAGATTCCACTGGCCGTTCTGGTTTCTGAAAAGGTTCAGGCGCAGGCCGTCCACCTCCACCTCGTTTATCACCACCCGCTTGTCGAACAGGCGGCGCCAGTCATAGCGTATGATTATCGGGCCGGTGGAAAGGAAATCCTGTCCCAGGGAATTGGTATTGTCGATTATGCGCACGCCGCGTATCTTTATGCCCGAGAAAACCGCCACGCGGACGGAATCGACTATCACGGGACGGCCGAAAAGCTGCTGCAGCTGGTCCGTAACTATCGCCGTGATGTGTTCCGGCGTGAACATTTTCTGGATGACGTAGGTGGCCGATATGGCGGTGAAAGCCGCCAATACGAGGAGGAATACTGCAAGGCGGCCCAGAACCCGGGTGGAGTGTCCTAAGACTTTTAAAAACATGGTTTTTTTCGCGTTCCCGAAAATACGGCTGGGCCGCGCTTCCGTTGTTACATTGTATAAATTAAATGTCTATATAGGGGATTTATTTGGCCGGAGAAGATGCGGCGGAAGCAATCGCCTTGTCCCAAAGCCAGGCACCCGCCGCAGAACCGCGTGCCCACGCCCACATCCAGAAAGCCTCCGTCCCCTGGCACACTGACACGGCACAGGCCCTTACACTGACTAAATCCGGATAAAGAATCCGCACGCAAAGCAAAAGGACGAGGCTGTTCGCCGCCACTATAACTACGTACGAAAACAGGTGCCCCCCGGCGTGTTTTATGTCGCTCTGCTCCACGGAAGTGAGGGAATCATAGGTGAATATGTAGTGGAACGAAAGGAGGAAGCCGATAGCTCCAACCAGCCAGCCTCTGTACGGGGAAAGATTCCAGCGCAGTCCCGCCAGCCAGAACAGCAGTGCGGCGCACAAGGCGTAGAACGGAACGCAGTAAGGCGCCAGCGAGATAAAGGCATTGGAACCGGTGGTGGAAACGCTCCCGCTCCGTCCGCCGACATCTATGCGCGTGACGCCGTGCCCGGTAAGCAGGGCGGCGGCGGCGTGGGTGAGCTCGTGCGCCAGAACATAGAGCCTCTCCGCCCGGAAAACATAAAAATGAACCGCGGCGTAAGCGAAAAGACCGGCCGAAAAATAAAGCGCCGCGCCCGCGCTGGTGGCCACGGCAAAAAACGCTTTCAGCGCCTCGGCAAACAGCAGCAGGGCGGAAGGGGCGACAAGCAGCGCGGCAAGGAATTTCAGCACTTTGCTCCGTACAAGGGCATCGCGGCGCACCTGCGGCACAGGCGCGTGGGCGCATGTTCAGCCAATAAAAAGCCGGAGGCGAGAACTGCCGCCTCCGGGTAAAGAGAGCGCACGGCTAGAAATTGGTGGTGACCAGCGTTTCGGTGCTCTGCACGCCGTGCGTGCCGCGGACTTCGCGCACCACCAGCGAGCTGAGCTTGTCCATGGTGCCGGCCTCCGCCACGACGATGGCGTCCCAGCCGCCGAAAGTGAGGTAAACATCCTTGACGCCATGCACAAGGCGTATCTGCGAAACGGCTTTCTGCTCAAGCCCCGCAACCAGCTTGCAAAGTATAAACGCTATCATGTCATGCTCTCCTTGCGGCGGTTCACTGCCCGCCGGTCATAATATGTTACAAAATTGCCGTACTCAGCGCGTAAGCAACAGCCTGCGGATATGCGCTCCGGCCGCTCCCGCTCTGCCGGAAAGTCCCGCGAAGTCGGCCTCCGCGGCGGCGCGGTTCCCAGCAAGGGCGTGAGCCCAGCCACGATAAAACCGGACATAGGCATTGCCGGGGGCGCGGCTGAGCGATTCATCAAAAAAAGCGACGGCCTTCGCGTATTCTCCGTGCCGGCGGCACAGCTCGCCCAGATGGGCCGAGAGAAGAGGCCAGAGGGAATCTATTTTTGCGTATTCGGCATCGGGCCTGCTCCCGCCCTTGTCCGCCATTATGGAATCGGCAAAACCGCGCGCCTGCCGACAGGAGGACAGATTTGATTCCAGCAGAGATGGGGCCCTGGTCCGGATATATTCAAGCCGCCCCAGCAGTTGTTCCGACAGCCCTTCGGTTCCGCGCAATCCCTCACAGTAGATGAGTAAATCTGAAAACACATCCCGGAATTCAGCGGGGTCGAACGG
>CAYPTM010000068.1:0-9626 GCA_964413345.1 uncultured Elusimicrobiales bacterium | reverse complement strand
CTGCGGGTTCTGGAGAATGAATACGAGGCTTCTGCCCGATGATTGCAGACTGAGTGGCTTGAGCCGGAGGATTGCCCGCCACGGGCAGAAGAATGCCACGGGAAGAGGAGGAGGATTCAACCACGGAGGTTTCCTGCGCGGAAACAAACACAGTACCGCAGGAAGCGCAGGCAAGGATAAAAACCAAAACCGGTCCTTTCTTCATGTCCCCCCCTTCGCTGACAGTATATCACAACCGCCGCCACGGACTGCTACAATTAACTTATGTCCGGTAAAAAATTCCGCCGAGTGTTTATCGAGATAACCAACAGGTGCAATCTTGCCTGCAATTTCTGCGCGCCGTCCAGCCGCCCCGCCCATATCATGCCAGCCGACGATTTCCGTTATCTGGCAAGGCAGGCCGTGGAGATTGCCGGCATGGCCTCGCTGCATGTCCTTGGCGAACCGTTCATGCATCCGGAACTCCCGGAAATACTGGCCGCCTGTTCCGCCCTGTCCCTGCCGGTAAACCTCGTGACCAACGGAACTCTGGCGGAAAGATTCGGGGACGGAATCTATGATGAACCATACCTGCGGCAGATATCCGTTTCCCTGCACGCCATTGCCGGACTTCCGCAGGGCAGAAGGGAAGAAGCCCTGTCCGTTCTGCTGCGGCTGGCCCGGGAACGGCGAAAAGACCTTATCGTCTCGTTCCGCCTGCGCGGCAACGACAGCGACCCTGTCCGCGAAACTATCGGAAGGGAACTCCTCCGCGCCTTTGCAAAAGAGAACACTCCCCCCGGACAGCATGGCGGCATAACACTGGCACACAATGTGTTTTTTCAGGTCGGCGAATTTTTCTCATGGCCCGGCGGAGGTTCATCAGCCGGAAGGAAGTCCTGCCTGGGGCTCAGGCATCATTTCGGCATACTCTGCACGGGGGAGGTTATTCCCTGCTGCGTAGCGCACGACGGCGGGCTTGCGCTGGGGAACGCATTCAAAAAAAACCTGTCAGCAATCCTCTCCAGTCCGGAAACGATTGAACTGCGGGAAAGACTTGGCGGGCAAGGCGCCATGCCAGCGTACTGCGCGGGCTGCGGCTTTCACGCCCCCGAAAGCGGTGCAATATGATAACTTCTATACGTATGGGCAAGAAAACCGTTTTTCTTCTGGTCAACGCAGCCCTGCTCGTATTCATCGCGGGCAGGGGATACTCCATCAACGCCGACAGCTACGAGTACATCAACCATTTCATTTACAGACCGCCGCTCTATCCTCTCTTCCTCTCCGCCCTGGGCGCGCTGTTCGGCCAGCACTTTCTTCTTGCCACCGTGGTCATACAGACGGCGGCCATACAGGCATCCGCGGCCTTTTTCGCCCATGTCATGAGGAATCTTCTGAACATCGGAGAAAAGGGGTTCCTTATTATCTTCACGGCCTGTCTGCTCCCGCTCTTCGACTTGTTTGCGAAAGTCGGCGGACTGGGCAACGCCATAATGTCCGAGGGCCTGTCATACGCGGCGTTGCTGTGTGCGCTGGCAATGTTGTCAAAAGCGGTCTTTGCGCGCGACATCAAAAGCGCCGCGCTATTCGCGGCGCTGGCGGTATGCTCTACCTGGCTAAGGCCCCAACTTGCGTTCCTCTACCCGGCGGCACTGGGCCTTGCCCTGCTGAAACCGGAAAAAGGCTCCCTGCTAAAAAAACTTCTCATGGTTGCGGCCGTCATGTTCGCTCTGTCGCATATTGGCAATTATGCGCAGAAGGCCTTCCATAAAGCGCTGAACGGATATTTCGCCGCGCCTTCCGTGACAGCCCAGCACATGGCGGGTAAAATGCTCTACTTTTCCGATGAGAAGGAGATAGCGGGCCTTGACCTTCCGGTAGAGGACCGCGCAACAGCCATCCTTATCTGGCGCGAGCTGGACCGGAAGAAGCTGCTGGCGCGCCACCATCCCGCGGACAACCCCGCCATATCAGTTTCCGCCCCGCTGAACGACATCTGCTGGGGAACCATGGCGAAAATATACCGTCAGGCACGCTGCGCGGACTGCCCTCCGGCAAAAGAATATATGGGCCTGAACGCTTTCTCCGCCAGACTTGGCAGAAAACTTCTGCCCCTGCACGGGAAAAAGATTATCGAGCTTTCCGGACGGGAAATGCTGCGCCGGTTCGACTTCATGACATTGCTGTTTGGCGCGGCATTCGCCCTGTGTGTTTTCATTCTTAAGGAAAACCGCCTCGCAACCATCCTTGCCCTTGCAACGACAGTTCTTGCGGCGAACTGTTTCGCCATAGAGCACTTCGCGGCGGCGGCTCCGCGCCTGTACCTGTACTCGAACATGACGGAACTGCTGCTCTCGCTCGCCGTCCTGCTTGAACTGGCCCGGAAGCGCGGCCTGCTGGGACAGGAAGCATCCTCCCCGGGAAAATAAAAACCGCCCCCTTTTCCGGAGGCGACAAAAAGACGGAATCCCACCAAGTATTTTTTACCGGTAACGCCCGGTCAATGACGCCTGTCCCACTATATGGCCCTTGACCGCGGCGTTGAATGCGCCGAGCCCCACCTTTTCCGGCAGGGAAATCATGGTATCCAGCGCATAGACGGTAATAACATAGCGGTGGGAACCGGAGGGAGGACAGGGCGGATAGTACCCCTTCACCCCGCCGGAACCATAACCCTCCACAGCGCCTTCCGCCAGCGCATGGCGGTCAAGCTGGGAAACGCCCGGCGCGATATTCCACGCCAGCCAGTGCACCCAGTTCCCGGACGGAGCGTCTGGGTCCACCACGGAAAAAGCCAGCGACTTGGCGGAAGAAGGCACCCCCGCCACGGACAACGGCAGGGATTTTTTCTCTCCGTCGCAGGTAAATGAGGCGGGAATCATCGCGCCATCCGCGAACACGGAAGAAACCGACATGTTCGTGCTGGCCGGCAGGTCCGTCAGGCGGACTATGGAGCCCACCTCGAAAACCGTCTCCTGCGCCATGGACGTGACCTTTTCCTGCGAGCGGTAGACCAGCAGCAGGCCGGACAGGAAATGCCTCTTTGGATTTGTAGGCATCGGCAGGTCGCGCCAGTTGGGGAAGAGCATCGGCTCTTTCGGGACGCGTATGGTCACCTTTGGGGATACATCCCGGTAATAGTAATACTTGTCCGGCTGCGGACCCTCTATAACCTTGAGCATACGGTTATAGTGGGCCACAAGCGCCTTGTGGAAATCGAGCACCCCCTGCGCGCTCTGGCGGGCCAGTTCATCTTCGGTAACGGCAGTCCCCGGCTTGTCCGGCGTGAGGTAAAGGGAGAAGAACAGCGAGTTCTTTATAAACCCGGAAGCGTAACCCTGCCCGCGAGTCACCCGGAATTCCGGGAAAGGTTCACTGGGGGAAAACTGCCGCGCGGCAAGGTCTATATGTCCGTATTTTACGGCCAGGTTTTTATTCTGCGAAGCATAAGCGAGCAGCTCCCCTCCGCCGGGCATGGAATCCATATGATAGTTCCGCAATACCAGCAGCGACATGGCCCGCGCGTCCAGCTGGAGAGGGAAATTGAAAAGTTTGAGGTAAAGCTTGTACTTTTCCGGCGAAGGCCTGTCCGGCAGGGTAAAGCCGAGGGACTTTATGCCGGCCAGCCCGATATTATCTATGTCCGGCATGGAATCTGACGTCAGCCCCAATGGCGCGACGGCCTCGGTCTTGCCGCCGGGAGCGTTTTTACCGTCCGGGACATAGGCAAACTGGAAACGGGCGGGCGCGTCTATGCGCCATCCCGCCGACACGAAACCGCTCAACAAAAGAATCAACGCCGCCGCCAAAGCGGCAGGAATCTTATTCATCTCTAAACCTCCGGAACAGTGACCATGAATTCAGTTTTTCCTGGCGACGAACTCTATGCCTTCGCCCCAGTTGATGCCGCTGAGTCCGCGCCAGGCCCCCGCGCAGACTTCCAGCGCCCTGTAAGGGAAGGACAGGGCAGACCTGTCCAGTCCGGTGCGCAGCACTTCAAAACCGCATCTTTCCAGCATGGCGCGCAGCGCGGCTTCGGTAAAGTGATAAAGGTGCACTTCCCTTTCCCCCGGCTCGTAATAGCGGAGGAATCTTCCCCGCGCGAGGGGATACGCGGCGCGGAGAAGCCTGTTGGCCGCGTTAGGCAAAGCGCCGACGAACATTCCGCCGGGGCTCAGCAGCGAAAATATCTTTTCCACGTTCGCGCGCGGGCTGTGCGTGTGCTCCAGGACATGCCACATCGTCACGGCGTCAAAACGCTCGTGCCCGAAATCCACGGACAGCAGGTCGCCGCGCAGCACTTCAATGCCGGCCCGGGCCGCGTGGCCGGCCGCCCAGCCGGAAAGCTCGGTTCCGCGCACCGCCCAGCCGGCCTCCCGGGCGAGACGAAGGAAAGCTCCTTCCCCGCAACCTACGTCCAGAAGCCGCGCCGTGCCAGTCTTTTCAAGAAGGGCCAGCCGTCTGCGCCACAGTCCGGCGCGGGCCGCGGCCTGTTCCTCCACCCACGGGCGGTAGTACTCTTCGTCATAATGTCCGGCAAGGGCAGCCTGGTCCGGCAAAGGGGAAAGGCAGATGAGCCCGCAGCGATTGCAGCGCAGGGCGCGCACGCCGTCGGGATAGCGCTCCAGCTCCGAGAAAGCGTCGCCGGAACAGAGATCGCAGACAGCGGTCATGAAACGGCAGTCTCCGGTGCGGCGGCGGGGACGGTTTCCTTCTCCCGCCATAACCACGCGCCAAAGGGAACGAAGAGAGCGCCGAATATTATATAGAAACGCCAGTATGTGCCGTGCAGTTCGGTCCAGAAAGGACTGCTGCCGTTCATGTGCCAGGCAAGCATGGCCAGGCCGAACGTTATAAGCGTCGGCGTCAGCATCAGCGGCATTATCTTGCGCGGGGCCAGCTTCCAGTCGGTCATTATAGTCACGCAGAACATGCCGAGCAGAGGGCCGTAAGTGAACGATATCAGGCGGAAGGCCAGCCAGAGCAGGTTGTCCAGATTCTTCAGGCAGAGGGCGAAGACAAGGAACAACAGGCCGAAGCCGACAAACGCGAAGCGCGAGACCAGCACCGTCCGCTCCTCGCTTGAGCGGGAACCGAAAAAGGGCTTATAGAAATCCACGGTGAAAGCCGTGGAGAGGGAAGCGAGAGCTGAGTCCGCGCTGCCCATTGCCGCGGAAGCCACCGCGGCCAGAAGAAGCCCGCGCAGGCCGCTTGGCAGGGCCGTCACGATGAAACGGGGGAATATGTGGTCCGGGTCGGTCATGCCCGCCACGAGTTCCGGATGGACCTGCGCATAGGCGTAAAGCGAAACGCCGATGCTGAGGAAAAGGAAAGCTATGGGTATGCCCAGCAGGCCCGTAAGCACGAGACTCCAGCTGGATTTGCGGGGGTTGTTGCAGGCAAGAAGACGCTGCACCATGTCCTGATCGACACCGTATGCGGCGGAAGAATTGACGAAACCCCATACGGTCATGAGGGCCAGAAGCCATAGATTCTGCGGCTTGAACAGTTCCAGGAAATTGAACTTGTTGTAAATGCTCCCGTCCGGAGCGACGGCGTGGCTGCCGGCCTGCACAATGGCGGGCACTCCTCCCGGGACCTGATGGACGATATACACAAGCCCGATGACGGCCCCGGACATGAGCAGGGTGAACTGAAGCAGGTCCGTCCACGCTATGGCCCTGCCGCCGCCGATGGTCGTATAGGCCAGAATGAACGTAATCACTATACATACGCAATAGTGATACGGGAGGCTGCCCCCGGTAACAACCTCCAGGACTTTGGCTATGGCAACTATGCGGACAGTGGAGGCAAGCGTTCTGGTAAGGATGAAATAGCCGGAACAGATTGTACGGGCCCGTGACCCGAAACGCTCCGCCACGGCCTGATATATGGACGTGACACGCAGGCGCTGGAAATGCGGCAGGAAAACAAAGCCGATGAAAAAAACGGCCAGGATGTCCCCAGGATTGCTGAGCAGGTAGCGATAGTCGGCAGTATAGCCTTCGGACGGAATGGCCACGAAGGAAAGGGCGCTGGTGCAGGTGGCGATGAAGCTGGCGGCGGTGACCAGCCAGGGGATGGAGCGGTTTGCCAGGAAATAGTCATCCGTGGTCTTTGCCGTGCGGCGGGCGGTCCACCAGCCGATGGAGCCGAGCACAGCCACATACAGGACCAGTATGGTCCAGTCAAGAAAGCTGAGGTGAAGCGCGTTCTGCATGTTCGTCCCGTTGCCCGCTTCCGGCGCGCCTACTGGCGCGCGGAACAGCGGCTCCTGCCGGTAGGCGCATGTTCCAGGGAGAGCAGGTCCAGCCTGACCTCCGATTCCTTCACCACGGAGAGGCCGCTGGCCGTCCAGGTGTCATAATCCGGACAGCCGGCCTTGCTTGCGGCGCCGGACGGTATCCAGAACAAAAGCGCATTCCCGCTTATGACCGGCACGCCGGAATAAGGGGAAGAAAAAACTTTTTTCTTTTTTCCAAGATCATAGACCATGAATGTCCGCGCGTCCGTGCCGGTGCCGCTGTCGATGAACAGAAAAGAGCCGGAAATACCGAAAAAATATTCCGCATCCCTGTTCCTTATAAGCAGGAGGGCCCCGCTCTCCTCCCATTTGCAGGAAGTTTTTGAACCCTGCCCCCCGGCCTTGACCAGGGTATCCGAACCTACGGACCCGCGCGCCGCCCTTGAGATGACGGTGTATGAATCATAAAGGTAACAAGCATTGCCCCCGAACTGGGAAACGGAAGCCCGCTCCGCGCCTTCCACTCCTATGGGGCTTTTTTTAGCCGGAGCTTTGGAAACAGCGGCGCCGGGCTGGCGGTCCGCCGCGCATACCGACGAAGCGAATAGAATTGCCCCGGCACAAAACACCATCAGGAATCTCATGATAATCTCCCTTCCATCCCTCAAACGGCCAAACCGGATGGATTGAGTCCCGCACGCATAAAAGTATACAAATTCCGGTCCTGACGGAAACAGCTTGCGCCCGGCGCGCGGGAAAGAGGTTTGAGCGCGGGTTTGTATTTGTATAATAATTAGGATTACGGCTGAGTAATGAAATTTTCCAATATAGGCAAAAACGGCGTTCCCCAGTCACCGGCGGCGGCAAAACCCGCCGAGACCGTCTGCGTCCCGGACACCGTAAAAAAACAGGCCGAGCCGGTGCCGGAGCCAAAACCCGCGCCACAGCCCCGGCCCGCAAGCGAGGAAAAAAGCGAGCCGCCGGCGGCGCAGCCTCAGCCCGCGCCCATTCCGCAAACACAGCCGGTTCCCCGGCAGCCAGACCGGGAAGAGTTTACGCCCGCCGTTCCCGCCGCAGGCCAGGCGCCCCACGGCGCGCCGGTCAAGCTGGAAATACCTTCCTGCGCGGAAGCGCCCGGCTCCTGGACCTGCCAGGAAGACATGGCGGCGGAAATTTTCAAAAAACTTTGCGACTCCGTAAAAACAATCCCCGGCAGCCAGGACGGGAACGTCTACGCTGCCTTCCCGGCGGTATTCGCCCTCGCCGAAGCGGTTGACGCGCAGTTTGAAAGCGGCTCGCAAAACCTGCTGGCCCTCCTGCCGGGCATATACTCGAATGATTCTGTGCGCAATGCCCTGTGCGGAATACTGGCCTGCCACACGGCGAGAGCGCTCAACGCGGACAGGAATCTCCGCCTGCTGGCCTGCCTTACCGGCCTGATGCTGCCGGCGGCAGAAGCCCCCTCCCTGATTAAACCGGGGACCCCCGCCACGCTGCAGGAGATAGCTGAAAGGCTCTACAACATCTCCTCGCTTTCGCTGGAACTGGAGCACAAGCTGCCGCTGTCGCTGCATGCGGCGGCGGAGTTCCTCTTCCTGCCCGAAAAAAGGGCCGATACACCGGCGGAAGCCCCGATGGTGGCGGGACAAATCGCGGCTCTCTCGCTGCTTTACGGAAGGGCCATGACGGCCCAGCACAAAAAATCAGCGCCGTTCCCCTACAGCGCCATGCGGGCCATGCTGCCGTCCGGAAAAACCTCTTACGCGGAAAAAATCGTCAAGGCCATGGTGGAAGGCCTCTCCATGTTCCCCCCCGGCACGATAGTGACACTTTCCACGGGGGAGATAGCCCGGGTTGTAGGCGTGAACAAGGGCATGCTGACCCGCCCGAAACTTGAGCTGCTTTCCTCCTCAAACGGCACAGCCATGCCGTCCGGCAAAATACTGAACCTTAAGGACGAACCGCTGGTCCTGATAACAAGCACTGTCGATATCATTTGATTTCGGATTAAAAGAAAAGCCCCCGCCTTACGGTGGGGGTTTTTCTATTTATTTAAGGAGAACGGATTATGGGCGCGGGCCCGGAACGGGAGGTTTTGGCGGGAAGGACGGCTTCCCGGTGGCGACGGCATCCGCGAAGTTTATCACCTGTTCCATCCCTTCAAGCGTCCGGCGCACTATCTTGTTGCGGAGTATACCCATAAGCTGATACGGTATCCAGCCGAAACGGGATATCAGGTAAAACCGGCAGAACCAGGATTCAGCCGCGCCGAGCGTAAGGCAGAAAAGCCCCTGCCTCCAGCCGGTCCGCAGAGCCACCACCGGCGCCGCCATGACCAGCCCGAACGCAAACACCATTGAAACCCGGACAAGTATATCCGCCGAGACAGGGCGGTAGCGGCGCAGCCGGGCGCCGGCCAGCACGAGGATAACAGGAATGGCGAGAACTATGGAAAGACGTATCCAGTTATTAAGCCAGGGACTCTCCTGGGGAGGCGGCGGAGCCTTGCGATAGGATATTTTTTCCGACTGCAGGGATTCCGCCGTACCCGTGGCGGAAGAAACCTCTGCGCTGAGGGAAAAACCTTCCGGCGAGGCGACGGCCTGAGTGTCGGGAACCGGAACAGCAGCCGCCGGAGCGGAAGACGCGCTGAGCAGCATGTCGAGAGAATCCTGCCCCGCAGCGGAAACCGGAGCTGGTGCGGGAGTGAAAGTTGTAACCACCACGTCGTCAGGAGGAGCGTCAGAATCGCGCAGAAGGGGCGCTGTTCCACTCGCTGAGGGAAGAGCGGCCTCGGTCCGAGCGGACGATTCCGCCGCGGAAGCCCTTCTGCCGGAGCGGCGGCCGGATTTCCCCGCGGGCTGAGCTGGCGCGGCAGGCTGCGAGGAAGAATCCTTGGAAAGAAGTATGGCGTCCCGCTTGTCGGTGACAACGGTGTCTTCGTTGAAAGTGCTCTTGATGTCGGTGCCGGACACCTGCACCAGTCCCGCAGTCCCTTCCGGGGTTTGGGCATGAGGAGCGGGCTGGGAAACCGGCGTCATATCCGCCAACGGGGAAACTATGGTCTGAACAGACTGATTACGGTGACGGCCAAGCACGCGCATGGCCAGGGGCGGGACAAGTGCCAGCAGGCCGAACACTATGGCCATAAGCAGCACCGCGCCGCGCGCGGTATGCGCGGCGGTGTTGATTCCATCTAAAACCGAAATGCCCGGGTCGGTCTCCACTCCGGCAAGCAGTTTGGCGAGCTTGCAGCCGAGGCCGGGTTTCACTGGCGTTTCTGGCATTGTATTATAGAGTTTATCAAATGCCGCCCCGCACTTACAAAACTGAAAGCGGAATATTCGCGGCAGAAAGCGCGGCGGAGAAAACTTCCCGTCCGAAAATATGCCGAAAATTG
>CAYPTM010000067.1:0-9680 GCA_964413345.1 uncultured Elusimicrobiales bacterium | reverse complement strand
CGACAGGACGGAAAGCTGGAGGTCCGGGTCTATATTGGCGAGGAAAAGTATGTCGCAGTTCTTCTCCTTCTCGCCAAGCTTCGGGCGGAAGGACTGGAAGACGTTCAGCTCGGTCTTGAGAGTGGTGGCGACGCGGAAGTCCTTGTCGTAGGTGCCGGCCCAGTGGAAGGTCTTTCCGCCGGGCACGGTTTCCAGCCCGTCGAGGCCTATGCCCTTGCCGGACAGCAGTTTCCGGCCCGACGCGGGGAAGTCATCGCCGACGACGCCCACCACGCGGACGGGCGCGAACTCGGACGCGGCGAGGGAGAAATAAACGGCGGAGCCGCCAAGGGCGTGGTCCGTCTCTCCCATCGAAGTTTTTACGGAATCGAGCGCAACAGAACCCACGACAAGTATGCTTTTCGCCATAATTGACCTGTGCAATTGAAAAATCCGGGACAAGACCGACGGGCCGGAGGCCCGTCGGGAAGGCTGCCGCGGTCTAGCCGGCCTGCTCCTGCGATTTGGGCTCGCGTTCGTCGAGCATCACCTTTATGGCGTGGCGCTTCTGCGCGTCGCGCAGGTACTGGTTCATGAGGGCGGTCACCCGCTCGTTGAAAAGCTCGTTGGAGAAGGCTTCCTTCTCCTTGGCGAAATCCTTCATGCCGCCCTTGCGGGAGGCATACTCGCGCTCGATTTCAAGGGGCGAAATCTTGACCACGCCGAAGACCATGGCCTTGAACTTGTCCGCCAGTATCTGGCGGCGGACGGCGGCCTCGAATTCCGCGGGGCGCATGCGCATGACCTGGTTGAGCGCGTTCTGGTAGATGCGGCGGTCGAAGCGCCCGTTGGACTGGAAGGCGCGGTTGCTCTGGATGATGACGCTGAGCTCCGAGTCGGAAACCGCGAAGCCGTAGTCCCGCGCGGTCTGTGCCATCAGCTCCTCCTGCAGCATTTCCTGCAGGACGCGGCCCTTTATCTGCTGAGCCAGCACGTCCGGCACCTGCTCGAGGCCCTTGTCCTTGAAACTGTCTATGGTGCGGGTGTAGTTCCGCAGAAAGTCCTTGTAGGGGATTTTGGATTCCCCGACAAGGGCGACGGCGGCGGTGTTATCATCGCCACGCACCATATACGACCCGAGGCCGTAGAAAATAGTCAGCACGAAAACGACCGCTATCGAAATGTAGATGACCTTCTTGTACTTGTTGAAAAAAGCTATCATGGCTCTCCGTGTCCTCCCTAGGCAGCGTCGCCCAGGCGTTCTGCAAGGCTCTCCGCCTGGGTCATCGTGCAGCGCCCGTTGAAATAGGCGCCTTCTTCTATGACTATTTTTGCCGTCCTGACGTCGCCCGTAACCTTCGCGGACGAAAGCAGCTCCACAGAACGGGCGGCGGCGATATTTCCCTTCACTTCCCCGCCGATAGTGGCATTCTCGCAGGAGATGTCACCCGCCACCATGCCGCCTTCGCCGATTATCACGGCCGCGGCCTCGGTGATGGAACCGTCCATCTTCCCGTCCACCCGAATCGATCCCTTGGCGGTGACCGTGCCCTTGAAGTACGCCTCGGGCCCTATCACCGAAACCATGTTTCCGAAATCGAACATTTTTTCCGTCGTTTTCCTGCCGAACACGCCCATCACTCCTCCTCACGCCTGGAAGGCTTCTTCTGCCAGCCGCGCAGATACTGCGTGGGATTGACCGCCTTGCCCTCAATCCACACCTCGTAGTGCACATGCACGCCCGTGGTGCGCCCCGTGCGCCCCATCAGTGCTATTACCTGCCCGCGCGACACGCGCTGGCCTTCCTTGACCTTGAAATCGTTGACATGGCCGTAAAGCGTCGAATAGCCGAACCCGTGGTCCACAAGAACGGCCTTGCCGTAACCCGGCGCCCAGCCTATATGCCTCACCACGCCTGCCGCCGTGGAGAAAATCGGGGCGCCTATCTGGTTCGAAATATCTATACCGGAGTGGAAATCCGAATCCTCCCCCCCGAAAGGCGAGAACCGGTATCCGTAAGACGAAGTTATCGTGCCGGCGGCGGGCCAAATGGTCGGCGTGGCCCGGTAGCGGTTGCGCTCGTTGGTTATATACCACGCTATTTCCTGGAAACCGCTCAACTCCTGCCTGGCGCGGCGGGAGACGTCCCGTATATCGCGCCTGAAAACGCTTTCGCTTATATCCGTGGGACGCTTAGCCATTATCTGCCGGAACCCCATCATCTCGGCACGGGTCGGTCCGCCCATGCCCTCGCCCTCCTGTATTATCGCCTCGCGAGAATTCATTCCCAGCAGCTTGCGCAATTGCCTTTCCGTCTGGCGCATGGCGTCCAGGTCGCGGCGGCCGGAGGCAATCTCACCCGCGATGAAAGCCAGCTTGGCCTGCAGCACCTTGTTTTCCGCCTTGGTGACGGCGTAGTCGAACTGGCGGGCGAAAATGAGGCCCGCGCCGACAACCGACAGTCCCCACAGACCAAGCAGGAACAGCATGAACGGCATGGTGAAGCGCAGCCTCCACTGGGGCAAAGGCCCCTGCGGAACCACAAGAAAGTTTACAGGACGGCTCCAGCTCTTCTTGAGAGCGTGGAAAAACCCCAGTTTCACCATACTATGTAATTATATATATACAGAGAATGCAGCGTCAATCGGCCGATGAAGCCTCGGCGGGGACGGTTTCCGCCGTCTGCGGCTGCTGAGCGGCCGGCGAGCGTTTTGAAGATTTACCGGAAGTCTTAGCCTTTGGCGGCCGGGCTGAAGAAGCCTGTTTCAGAGCAGACGGAATGGTACCGCCGGCCCCGAACATTTTCCCCATGCCGGGGGCGATGGCCGACATCATTTCCCCCACCTCCGGGTCCGCTATTATTTCCTGCAGAACGCCGATGAACTCGGGCCTCGTCATGTACTTTTGAACCACCGGCAGCATGGCCTGCTGGTCCGGCATGGCCGCCATTACCGCCGCCGGCGTGGCGTTAGGGCCAAGTTTATCCCGCACCTGCTGCATGGCGGGGTTTTTCATCAGGTCCGCCATCACTTCCTTGACTATGGGCCTGCTTCCATACTTCTGAAGAATGCGCTGTATCTGCGGCTCTATGTTCTGGACGTTTTTCTGTATGGTGTCCGCGCTGCCCACCGTGAAGCTGGCGTTGGAAAATGTTCCGGAAGAAGAGGAGGCGAACATCATCCTGTCCGGAACCGGCGCGGACGGGCTTGAGGGCTCCACCTGGTAAGGAGTTCCGCCGTCGGAAACCTTCATTGCCCGGGAAGGCAGCCGGTCTTCTGAATCCGCCTGGGCACCGGCATATTCGCCCGCGGACCTGCGCGAGGTGAGAAGCTGGTAACCGAGCATTCCGCCCGCTATGCCAAGCACGAAAATGCCTGCGGCCGCTATAATAAACGGTTTGTAATTCGGAGAAGAGGCGGGCTTTTCCGCCTTTCCCGGAGGAAGCGGAGGCGCGGGCGGTTTCGGACGGAATCGCTCGGCGACGTCATTGGCTGAGGTTTTTTCCCCCTGAGCCTTTTCTGGTTCCATAACGTTTGCTTGCCCCCTAGGCAGGCGGGATTTGCGCGGCCATGCGCCCGCCCGGACGATTCAGTAAAGCAAATACTGCTGTCGCGGGCAATAGGACGCGCGGGGCGGGTTCAGCGGAGGAAAATCGTCTTCAGTTCGGCGGCGCCATTCCGAAATTCGTGGAGGGACCTGGCGGCGGAATCCATCACGTCCCTGAAATCGGCCAGGAGCGCCGGGGAGGACTGTTCAATGAGGGCGCAGTCCGCCACAAGGACCAGGGAATTTACCTCCAAATCGGTGAGGCAGTCCATGGCGGCGTCCCAGTTCCCGCCGAAATAGGCGGGGAACGCCAGCTCCGCCGCGAGATGGTCGAGCAGGGCCTTTTTGTCGGACATTTTGCGGCCGTCAAGCCGGTACACTTTCCAGCCCCTTGCGAGGGCAGCGGTAGAAAAGGCTTCACCCTCCGCCGGGGAAACGACGGCGCAGAATTCTTCGGAAGAAAGAAGGAATTTTTCAGCTTCCATATTATTCGAAAGGATACAAAAAATCCCCCCGGGGATACCGGGGGGATTTAAAATGCTTCTCCGGCTTAGCGGACTATCGCCAGCTTGACGAAGGTGACGTAGTGGTCCGGCGTGTAGAATATTTCCTTGTTTCCGCCGGTGATGATGCGCTCCGGTCCGCGGGCGGACTGCAGCACGCCGACGGTGTAGGTCTTGCCGCCCAGGCTTATCTGGTAGGCGTCGTGCTGGCGGCCCTTCGGGACTATCGTGTATTCGCGGTAGTAGCCGTTGGCCTGCTTGGGAAGGCGGTTTTCCTTGTTCTGGAAGGTGATGCCATCCTTGGGCCAGCCGGTTTCCTTGCCGTAATAGATGTTCGACATCAGGGTGAGAACGAGCTTGGTGCGGCCCTCGGTGTCATTGTCGAAGGCGGGGGTCAGGCCCTTTCCGGGGGCGAACTCGGGAGACTGAACAGCCGCGGAAACGGACTTATTGACGCCGACGCTCTCTTCGGGAAGCGCGGTCTCGGTGAAAGAAACCGCAGGAGCGGACGGGCCCTTGACCGCGGGCTGGCCTTCGTCCTGTGAGGCGGACTGAAGCTGATTGATAGCCTTTACCGCGGCAGGCTTCGGCTGGGACTTAAGGGCGGCCGAATCTTCCGCGTGAATGAAATTAGAAACGCCCAGCGCCGCGCACAACGCCAACGCCAGTACAGCCATCGGTTTGGTCTTTGTTGTCATCATTATCTCCAGTGTTGTCTAGTTCACTGCAATGCTTCCACTATTAGTGTGCCTTATTGCGGCTCACAGGCCAACGGCAAAAAGCCCTGCACGCGCATGGGCCCAAAGGCCCACGCGCAAAAGGCTAATGCGCCGGGGCCGAACCAGCGGGAGAATCCTTCTCGTCTATCCCGGAGGTCGGTATTATCAGCAAAGTCAGCATGCCGGGTATGGTCAGCAGGAACGCGATAGTGAAAAACAGGGGATAGCCCATCGCCATCTGCAGCTTGCCGCTTATCATGCCGGGTATCATCATGCCAAGGGCCATTATGCCGGTCGATATGGCGAAGTGCGATGTCTTGCACTTCCCCTTCGCGGTGAACATCAGGTAAATCGTATAGGCCGTATACCCCATGCCTATGCCGAACTGCTCCACGATTACCACCAGATAGACCAGCCAGATGGACGGCGCATGCATGGCGATATAAATGTAGAGGGCGTTAGGCAGTATGAGGGCCACGGTAAGCGGCCAGACGCTCTTGCGGAAACCGTATTTAGACACAATCCATCCGCCCAGAACGCCGCCGGCCATCATCGCGATGATGCCCAGCGTCCCGTATATGACGCCGTACTGCTGCGGGGAAAGCCCCAGGCCGCCCTTTGTCACAACATCAAGCGCGAACAGGGGGGCTATTTTGAGAATCATGGCCTCGCCGAAACGGTAAAGCAGTATGAAGGAAACCATCGCCCATATGCCGGGACGGGAAAAATAGGAATGGAAGACCTCGATAAACTGCTCCTCCCCCCCGCCGGACGCGGCCTTTTCCCTGCTGGAATAGTAGCCGTAAGCCGCTGCCGCGAGCGCGGCGCAGAGAAGCGTCAGCGCCCAGCCGTGGCTGAGGCCGATGAACGGAGCTATCTTGCCGGAAAGCCACCACGCGGCGCCAAGGCCGACCACCATCTTAAACAGCGGCTTGCCTACGTTTTCAAGCAGTTCACGTGTGGAGGAAGGGCCGCCGGCCTCTACTTTGGGAAGCGCGAATTTGTGGTACACGCCAAGCAGGGCCAGTATGCCGCCGCAGAGCCCGAGAGCGACACTCCACGCCAGCTTGACCGGCATGGTCTGTTCGAAAACGCCTCCGGCCCAGACCACGGCGCCGGTGCCGAATATCATCGCCAGCCGGTAGAAGGCCACCCTTATGCCGGTGTAGAACGCCTGCTGCGAACTGGACAGGGAAAGCATGTAGAAACCGTCTATGGCTATGTCCTGCGTGGCGGAAATGAACGCGCCAAGGAAGAAGAAGGCCAGGGAAGGATAGAGGAAATTCGGCATGCCGAGCGCGAGCGCCGTAGCGCCGAGCGCCGCGCCCATGAGGATGTTCATGCTGTAAACCCAGCGGCGCTTGGTGGAATAAAGGTCCACCGCGGGGCTCCAGAACATCTTTATCACCCAGGGCAGATAAAGCCAGCTGGTCCAGAAGGCGATGTCGTCATTCTGAACGCCGAGACGCTTGTATATGACAACGGAAACTGCGTTTATCAGTATGTAAGGCACGCCTTCCGCGAAATACAGGGAAGGGACGTAAAGCCACGGGGAAATCTTGCTCTCGCCCTTTGGCACTGCGGGTGATGTTTCCATCGTCTGCTCCTTGAAAACGGCTTATCCGCAACCATTGTAACACTTTGCGCGTGGAAGTAGAAATGCCTGCCGTGTCCGCCGGACCCGGTCCTGTCACTTCCCACCTGAACGCCGAGCCGTCCGGATGAACGCCGCGGCGGCAGGCTGTCGCTTCAAGTCGGCGTAGCGGTCCGGGGTGAGGCCGTCATCGCCCTCGATATCGACTGACGCCCCGGAAGCGACAAGCAGCCGGAGCATAGTGATATTGCCGCTTCCGGCGGCGGCGCGCAATGCGCGCCCTTTCCCCAAATTTACGTCATACCCTGCATCAAGAACAGCCTTAACAGTATCGGTACTGGCTGAGAGTACCGCCAGGGAAAGAAGATCCGGGTTTACGATTTTGGACGCGCCCGCCCTTAACAACGCCTTAAGGACTTTGGCTTTACCCGCGGAAGCCGCTATCCCGGCCGGGGTGTTTCCCGCCGCGTTGCGGATATCCGGGTTGAATGCCGGGGTGGAGGCCAGAACCGCAATCATGTCCGCGTCATCGGCCTCCGCGGAGATGTGGGCGGGAGCGTTGCCCGCCAGATTGAGCAAGTTGGGATTGGCGCCATTTTCAAGCAGCAGCTTCGCGATTTCGGAAGAAGCGGTATCGGCGGCGTGGAACAGGGGAGAAAAGCCGGCCCGGTCAGTCCCGTTCACATCGGCCCCCCGGGAAAGGAGAGCTACCAGCGCGGCGGTGTTCCTTGCGCGCACGGCGCAGACGAGCGGGGTGTCGCCGGCCCTGTTCGGGGCGTCAGGAGAAAAACCTTTTGCGAGGGCACGCTCGACCTGAATGGTCTGGCCTTCCTTTATTGCGGCGCAGAGGTCCAGCCCGAAGGCTAAACCGGAGGGCAAGGCCATAACCGCTACGCAGACAGAAAGGATGATTTGCGATAGACCGCCGGTCCGGGTTCTATTAAATGAAAGCATTCGCAGCCATAACAAAAATGCGTGGGATGACGCAGGAGGAACTATTCCTCCATGGAAGTGATTGTTAGCCAGGTTTCGGCCCTCTGGGAAACGCCGTCTTTGAGCTTGCCGTGGTTATTGCGCGCTATCTCTTCCGGCGTATCCAGTATGTAATTTTGACCGTTTGATTCTTTTACCCTTAACGGTTCAAACAAATCCGGTGAAGCAACAACCTGTACGAACCCGGCCCCATAAGGTTTACCGCATTTGATTGCGGAAAATTCCTTTGAAGATATTCCCGATAACAAAGGTCTTGAATCGACGAAATAATTGTCAACCAACAGGATGGGGCTTCCATCGGCAAGGTATTGAATGACGCGCAGATATGAGGGAGTGTTCAAAATCGGACTGATTTTAATCTCCTGTCCCCTGACACAGGCAGTACGGTCGGAATCGTTCGCGAAAACAACAAGCGCCCGGCCACAGCCCTTCACCCAATTCGCTTCAAGATACCTGCGGACAGACAGGGCTTTGTCAAAGTTTCGCGGTTTCAAATTATCCTCAGCAAACATAGGTGCTTCCTGTGGAATGGATGCCTCTGCGACACGAATAAGTCCCCCGTATGGGAGACTTCGTATAGTCGCCACCACATGCAACATCCCGTCCTGAACCCAATAATTTCCGGACAACTCCTTGTCCGGCCGGGTTTTGCCATTCCACCATGACGGCACCTTTCTGAATCGAGCATCCATCACCTCGGCCAGATAACGGCCGGCCGGCCCTGTCATCTGAGTGTCCCCAAAAACGAACGGCACGATTCTGCAATTGTACATAGTCTTTGCATTGAGGGAAAACGCAAAAAAATCCGCCATATCCTCAGGAGTAACCACAGGACGACCGAACAAGGCATGCAGAGACGAATAAATCTTCTCCTTCAAAGGCAGTTCTACGGGAGTGCCGCCTGCCGCCTGTATGACGTTGTTTAGCTCCTCCATCTGAGCAAGATCCACAAGAACAGTCTTGTAATAACTCGCAACGATCGCCTTATCAACAGCCGATTTGCGCTCAATTCCAGCAACAAGAGCGAGATCGCGATTGAGTATATTCCGGAACAAGTCCGCGCTAATCGTTGCCGCGCTCAAAAGTTCTGAAGCTTTAACAGGGGAAGAGGTGCGGCAGCTGGAGGCTTTTGCACTAAGATAGTCATATAATGGCAAGTGTCCCCGCCCGCTCCGAGATTCGTTTCTGGACAAAATAGAGATCCTCAAGTCATCCCCTTCTTTTTGGGAAACAACCGGCGGGATTTCGTCCCTTACAATTCTCAATATTGAATATGGAAGATTGTAATGCGCGGAA
The DNA here is from genome assembly GCA_964413345.1 of uncultured Elusimicrobiales bacterium. GTDB lineage: Bacteria > Elusimicrobiota > Elusimicrobia > Elusimicrobiales > Elusimicrobiaceae > CAYPTM01. Next base: position 1,050 of record CAYPTM010000067.1, on the reverse strand, counting down.
TCCAGACCTTGGCCGCCAGCGCCGGCCTGAGAGTAATTTTTCCGCCCGGAGGGCGACGCACATGCGGCCGAAATAACAGCCATGAACAAAACTAGGCAAAAACAAAGATTTTTCATCATCTATCCCTGAACATGCGGTATCACAAAATACTAGCAAATAGCGTCGAACAAATGGAGATTGCCAAAACGTGTTTATATTCGCTAGGATTCCTTCAGGGGAAGACACCAGCCACACGGAACGGAGAATCTGAATGAAGTCTTTTACAGCCGCTTCCTTATTATTGCTTTGCGCAACAACTTTCGCGGCCGAAACTTATACACCTCATACAAAAACCTGGCCGAAGGGCAGTATTGGAGACCTTTCACTATATATGGCAAGGACAGGACATGACGAATCGCCTGTCGAAGACCTCTCCATAAGCCCTGATGGCCACTATCTGCTGAGCAGGTATGGAAACAATACCGCAAGAATCTGGCGCACTAACGGAGAATTCATAACAGAATTACCCAAAGACAAAGAATATCTTGGTTTTCTCCCGGGCAGCCGGAGCATCCTGACCAGCCAACTGGAAATATTCAATCTGAACGGTCTCAAGACTGGAGACTTGGAGATTAAGCGGGGAAAACCGGATTTAGTCGGACGTTACCCAGAAAACCAAATCATGACTTCGGCTTACACTCCCACCCATGTAATTGTCAGAGACAGTATTTTGTTAAGTCCGGATGGAAAAACTCTTGTCTACGCAAGCGGCAGTAAACTTTATGCGGCAAATCTTTCAAACAACACGTCGCTCTTTCTGGAAGATTCGGAAAGAACGAAATTGTTTGCATTCAGCGCTGACGGGAAGCTCCTCACCGGAGTCAGCAAGTGCAAAGAAAGCACCGCCCAAACCGGAATGGGCTCCACGAACTCCGGATCCGGATGGGAACGAATCAATATATGGTCGATGCCGGAAGGAAAGCTGACGGCGACTTTTAATGAAATAAAGGACCCCATAATCGATGCGGCTGTCAGCCCTGACGGCAGGCGTCTTGCGTATCTGGATATGGC
>CAYPTM010000066.1:0-9855 GCA_964413345.1 uncultured Elusimicrobiales bacterium | reverse complement strand
CTTTGGGCCGGGGTACGCGGGGCGACGGCAAGCCTGTTTCTGAGAGAAAGTTCTGTTTTCCCCGCGTTTCCCGCCAACAGGTGCATAAGTATGTTTTTACCTTCCTGATTAAGTGCGCGTGGGCTGGCGGAAACCAGCTTTTCCGTATCGTCGCTCCACATTTTCCGGGAGGACAAAAGGGATTTCAGCTTTTCGAACTCCCGGACCGAGCCCTCCGGTCCGGACAGAAAAGCCGCGTGTTCCGCTATCCGTTCCCTCCCTTCCGAGGACACAACCGTAACTGCGCCGCCGCCCCCCAGAAGCAGCGGCCCTTTTCCTGGGAGCTGTTCCAGCCCGTAAGTCGTTCCGGAAGACACGATGAAATTTTCAAAGGCGGAGCTTTCCGGCTGTTCCGCCGCGAAGGAGGCGGAAAAGAGGAAAAGGAAAATGGCCGCGAGGCATATCCTGCTCATATTAAACAAGTATAACAAACGTAACCGTTAAAGGTTAAAATTGCTATTATGTATATGCGCCCAGCGGCGTGAATTCACTTTGACAGTTTGTCTGTGCAGAGGAGCGCGTTTAATGGCGGATTACTTCCCGCTCAGGAAAGGCGACAAGTACGACTATCAGTATTCCAGTTCTGAATTTGACGGAGTGGGAGCCGCTTCCGTCATTATCATGGACGTCAAGCACAAGGCCAAGGAAACCACTGTTCTGGCCAAGCTGACGGTCATTTTAAAAGGCCACCAGACCTCCACCGAGTATTCCATCAAAAAAACCGGCAAGGCCATAGTGTCCGGGGACGGCATAGTGCATGGCGGGCGCATAGAGTTCACCCTGCCGGTCCGCAACGGCTCCAAATGGTGCGAGGAGCCGGACCGCTGCGAAATCGTTTCCCTTAAGGAAAAGGCGGAAGTTCCGGCCGGCAAATTTTCCGGCTGCCTTAAAGTGTCGGGCGAACTTGAGGACGGAGAGGGCATAGCGGAACGCTTCTACGCTCCCGGCGTCGGCCTCGTGATGGAGACTTACAATACCCCTTCGCTGCAGGCGCAGGTTAGCCTTGTTGCGGTTTCAATGGCCACTCCGGCCGAGCTGAAGCCAAAGCGCAAGCAGGAGCTTTCCAAAAAGACCAAGGCGACCGACAAGCCGCGCAGATGAGAAAGTGATTTTTTTGAAGAAAAACCCCGCCTTCCGGCGGGGTTTTTTATTTTGAGGCCGAAGACTGTTTGCCCAGATACTCGGAATACAGTTTCCCGGCGAGATATGAGCTGCGCACCAGCGGACCGCTCTGGACCGCCTTGAATCCCATGCGTCGGGCCTTTTCCCCCAGCGAGTCATACTCTCCGGGTTCAAGATATTTCCGCACCGGTGCGTGGTTTCTTGACGGCGCGAGGTACTGGCCGAGCGTCAGTATTTCCACGCCGTTGTCCAGCATGTCGGACAGTGTCCCGAGTATTTCCTCTTCCGTTTCGCCCAGGCCGAGCATGAGCCCGCTTTTTACCGCCACGGCGGGGGCAAGCCTTTTTACCGATTTCAGAAGGGCGAGCGAGCGAGCGTAATCCGCGCCGGAGCGCACTTCGGAATAAAGCCTCGGCACTGTTTCCATGTTGTGGGCCAGCACCTGCGGCCCTGCTTCAAGAACTGTTGCCAGAGACGCTTCCGAACCCGCGAAATCCGGAATGAGCGGTTCCGTACCGGTGCCGGGCGAAACCTGCCTGATTGCGTTTATGACCGCCGCGAAGTGTGCCGAGCCGCCATCCTGGAGGTCGTCCCGGGTAGGCGATGTCAGCACGGCGAAGCGGAGCTTCCATTTAAGCACTGCGTCGGCCACCCGGCGCGGTTCGTCGCTGTCCGGCGGTTCGGGTTTTTTGCGGGACACCGCGCAGAACTTGCAGCCGCGCGTGCAGGCGTCGCCGAGTATGAGGAAAGTGGCGTCCCCTTCGCAGAAACACTTGCCCTTGTTGGGGCAGAGCGCTTCCACGCAGACGGTGTGCAGGCGTTTTTCGGCCAGGGTGTTCCTGACCGTTTCAGCCGCCTGTTCGCGGAGGGCAGCCTTGTTTTTGCCCACCATATCTTTGAGCCACTGCGGAGGTTTGGGGTTAGCGTCGTTCATGGGAAAATTTATAACCTATGTATAAGGTATGAAAAAAATAACGGCTTTCGCCATGTTTTTCCTCGCATTGGCAACCTGCTCCGTGGCGGGCGAAACCCCTTTCCGTGCGGCGGCAAAGGCTTATTTTGCGGGTGAGCCGGCCTCGGCTCTGCAAATATACAAGGATGCGGTATCCTCCGGTTCCACTTCCCAGGCCCTGCTCCTCAACGCGGCTTTCGTGGCGCGTGAAATGAACGATATCGATGCCGCCTCCCTATTCATTTCAAGCGCGGCGGCCTTCTATCCGGACAGCGCAGATGTCCTGCGCATGGCCGGCTCCATAGCCCTTGCCCGTGGGGAGGCCGGCCGCGCGCGCGAGTATTTCCTGTCAATCTCTACCTCTTCCGCCGGTTGGCGCGACCTGGTGTTTCTTGGCAGGGCAAGCCTTGCCCTCGGCCTGTTTTCCGAGGCGCACGACTGCTTCGATTCCGCCTCCGAAATGGCGCCGCTCTCCGCAGAGCCGGATTATTTCGACGGCAAAACCTACATGATGGAGGGCAGCTACAGGGAATCCGAGACCGCCTTGCGCAATGCCCTTAAAAAAGATTCCCAGTTCATGGAAATCCGTTCCCTTCTGGCGGAGCTTTCCGGCATGCAGGGCAAAAATGACGAGGCGTGGAAGCAATACCAAAAACTGGCTTATGCCGAGCCGAAGATGGAGAAGTACAAGGCCAAGACGGCGGAGCTGGCTCCCAAGCTGACAAAAAAGCCGGAGGAACTGCTTCCCCCCCATATAATACCCCGGCATACTACGGCTGTGGCGGCAAAGGGAGTTTCCGGCCTGCCGGCCATACGCGTGGGGCTTGGGACCACCGCGGGAGGTTCCCAGACCAGAAAGGAAAAAGTGGCTTTTTCCTGTTCCCTGCCGTTCGAAATCATATCTTCCAGCGGAGGGGTGGTTATTGCGTCCGGTCCTGCCGGGGAGACCTGGATGGTGGCGCGCGATTCCTCTTCTGCCGAGGGAGCCGTGGTCCTTAACTCTTCCGGGGAAGTGATGGGGCGTTTCGTGGAGCCGGTCTCGGTGGTCCTTTCCACGCAGTCCGCCGGAACCATAATCATCAAGTCCCTCATGCTGGGCGAAGGGACGTCCTGGGGCGGGATAAGCGACAAGGAAGTGCGCGGAAAAATAGAACTGCGCTACAGGGCGCAGAACGGAACCTTTTCCGTCATAAATGTCCTGAACCTGGAAGAATACGCGTACGGTGTTCTGCCTTCCGAAGTTCCCTCCCGCTACCCCCCGGAGGCGCTCAAGGCTCAGGCCGTTCTGGCCCGCACCTACGCCATCGGCAATATGCGGCGTCACTCTCAGGACGGTTATGACCTTTGCGACGAACAGCATTGCCAGGCCTACAGCGGTGTGCGCGCCGAGACAAAGCCCACCAACGCCGCCGTGGACGCCACGCGGGGCCTCGTGCTGGCGTATGACGGCAAGCCCGCCGGGGCCGTGTTCTTCTCCAATTGCGGCGGTTTCACACAGGAGGCGTCCAACGCCGGCTGGCGTTCCCTGCCCTACTGGCAGGTGCGCTCGGATTATGTCAAGCGTTCCCGCCCCCCTTCCAGCCCTTACGGATTTTACGACCTGACCATGGACCCGCCATCCGCATATTGCGGGCCTTCCATATATTCGCATCCTTCGGAATTCCGCTGGGTCCGCGTCGTTCCGGCGGAGGAAATAGAGGCCAAAATCCCGCGCAAAAACAGGGTGGGCCGCATCAGGGGGCTTTCCATAATCCGCAGGGCGGAGTCGGGCCATGTGGGCAGTCTGGCCATAGAGGGCGACAGCGGACGCTTCGTTCTTGGAAAAGAACACGAGATTCGCAAATATCTGGCGGTCGGGATGCTAAGAAGCACTTCCTTCATATGGGAGACTTTCTACAAGGACGAGTATCCGGATTATTTTGTTTTCTACGGGGGTGGATGGGGCCACAGCATAGGCTTCTGTCAGAACGGCGCGGCTGGCCGCGCCGCCGCCAAACAGAAATTCCGCGGCATTCTGGCCCATTATTATCCCGGCACACGCGTTGTGCCGTTCAATGATGTGGCAAAGACGCGCAAGCCCCTGCCCAGGAAGGCATCCGTTTCCCATCCCGCGGCCGGGAAGCCTGACGTTCCGGGGCAGCAGGGCGTTCATGCGTCTTCCGCGCCGGTTGTTTCCACCGTCACTTCACGATAGTATTTTCCGGAAAATGAAAAGCCGGCGCGAAAGCGCCGGCTTTTTTGCTTCGGTAGATTGCGGCTACACTATTTTCAGGTGCAGTTCCTTGAGCTGTTTTTCGTCCACCGTGTTTGGAGCCTCTGACATGGGGCACTGCGCCGTGGTGGTTTTCGGGAAGGCTATCACTTCGCGTATGGATTCCTCGCCGCAGATGAGGGCGCAGAGCCTGTCGAAGCCCATGCCTATGCCGGCATGGGGCGGCGCGCCGTATTCGAGCGCTTCAAGCAGCATGCCGAAGCGGCGTCTGGCGTCCTCGCGCGAGTATTTCATCCTCTCCATGACTTTTTCCTGCACCTCGCGTTTGGTGTTGCGGACCGAGCCGGAGCCCAGTTCCACGCCGTTGAGGACTATGTCGTACTGGTGCGAACGCACGTTTCCGGGGTCGGTGTCCAGCTTGGCGATGTCTTCCTCAAGCGGGGCGGTGAAGGGGTTGTGCGTGGCGTCGAAGCGCTCTTCTTCCGGTTTCCATTCAAGCAGGGGGAAGTGCTTCACCCAGGCGAAAGCCCATTTCTTCGAAGGCTGAAGCTTCAGCTTTGCTATAAGCTCCTTGCGGAGCGCGCCCATGAACACGGCGGCGTTATCCGGCTTCGCGTCTGAACCGAGGAATATTGCATCCCCGTCCTTCGCTTCAAGCGCGGACTGCAGGGCCGCTATCTCCCCTGCGGAAAAGAACTTTGCTGACGGAGAGTCCGCCTTGCCGTCCTTGAAGCGCATCCATACAAGGCCCTTTGCGCCGTTGGCTTTGACAAGTTCGGTCAGCCTGTCCATGTCTCCGCGCGAGAAGGTTGCGCCGCCCTCGGCCTTAAGGGCGCGTATGGCGCCGCCAGCGGCCAGTATTTCCGAGAACACCTTGAAGCCCGTGCCGGCGAACACGCCGGAAACGTCCTTTATTTCCAGGCCGAAACGCAGGTCCGGCTTGTCGGAGCCGTATTTCAGCATGGCTTCCCTGTAATCGAGCTGGAGGAACGGCGTTTCAATCTGTTCCCCCACCGAGGCGAACACTGCCTTCATCATCCCTTCCACCATGGCGAAGATGTCCCCTTCTTCAACGAAAGACATCTCCACGTCTATCTGCGTATGCTCCGGCTGGCGGTCGCTGCGCAGGTCCTCGTCTCGGAAATTGCGGGCGAGCTGGTAGTAGCGGTCTATGCCGGAGACCATCAGAATCTGCTTGAACATCTGCGGGCTCTGCGGCAGGGCGTAGAACATTCCGGGATTGACGCGGGACGGCACGAGGTAGTCGCGCGCTCCTTCAGGGGTGGAGCGCGTCATGTAGGGGGTCTCCACTTCCGTGAAGTCGTTGTTGTCGAAATAGTTGCGCGCGGCCTGCGCTATTTTGTGGCGCGTGCGCAGGTTCTTCGCCATCCTGGGGCGGCGCAGGTCGACGTAGCGGTATTTGAGGCGTATTTCTTCGGAGGTGTTTATCTCGTCCTTGATGTCGAAAGGGGGTGTCTTCGCGGGGTTGAGCAGCTCTATTTTCTCTGCCGCCAGCTCAACCGCGCCGGTCTGCATGTTCTTATTGTCGTAGCCGTCGGGCCGGGCCCGGACGGTGCCGGTCACGCGGAGGACGAATTCGCTCCGCACGCCTTCGGCGGCCTTGAACGCGGCCTCGTTTTCCGGCGCGGCCACCACCTGCAATATGCCGGAGCGGTCGCGCAGGTCTATGAACAGCACGCCGCCGTGGTTCCGCCAGGAATGGGCCCAGCCGCAGACGGAGACCGTCTTGCCTTCAAGCCCTTTGTTAACATCACCGCAATAATGGGTTCTCATCATAAGTTTCGCCTTCAGTTTACGGCAGGTTTGGGTTCTACGGACGGCGCTTCGGCCGCCATCTTGCAAATGTTTTCCGGTTCGGACAGGGGAACGTTGCGCTGCTCCCCGGTCTGCAGGTCCTTCATGGCGCAGACGGAGTTTTTTATCTCGTCCTCGCCGAGTATGACGGCGAAGCGCGCGCCCGATTTGTTCGCCGCCCGCATCTGGGCCTTCATGCTTTGGGAGAAGGAGGCGCTGTCCGCCGTCATGCCGCAGGCGCGTATCTGCTCCATCAGGCGGAAAGAGGGCATCACTGCCGCGTCGCCAAGCGAAACCACGAATATCGAGGGAGCCGCTCCGGGCCTGCCTGCCCCGGCCAGCGCGTTTATCACGCGGTCCGCGCCCATCGCCCATCCGACGGCCGGCACTTCGGGCCCGCCCATGGATTTGACCAGCGAATCGTAGCGTCCGCCCCCGCCTATGGCGTCCTGGGAGCCTATTCCCCCCGCCCGGAATTCAAACACCGTGCGGCTGTAGTAGTCCAGTCCCCGCACGAGGTTGGGGTTGACCGTGAACGGTACGTTCGCGGCGCGCAGGAATTCCGTCACCTTCCCGAAGTGGTCGGAGCATTCTCCGCATAGCTGCTGCTTGGGCGCTGTCTCTATCAGGCGCGGTCCGTCCGTCTTGCAGTCAAGCGCGCGGAGAGGGTTGCGCTCTATGCGCTTTTTGCAGTTTTCGCACAGCGAATCGGAATTGGCCTTGAGGAAATTTAGCAGCTCTTCCCGGTACTTCGGGCGGCAGTTCTGGCAGCCTATGCTGTTTATTTCCGCGGAAAAGGAATTCAGCCCGGCGGCCTTGAGCATGGCGGCGAGCATGGCTATGGATTCCGCGTCGGCCGACGGATGGGCGTTGCCCAGGTATTCCGCGCCGATCTGTTCGAACTCGCGGTAGCGTCCGGCCTGGGGGCGCTCCGCCCGGTACATGGAACCGATATAGAAAAGTTTCCTGCGCGGGTCCTGCGAGTGCAGGTTGTTTTCCAGGTAGGCCCGGACTACGCCGGGCGTGCCTTCGGGGCGGAGTGCAAGTTCGCGCCCGCCGGCGTCGGTGAAGGTGTACATTTCCTTCTCTACAATGTCGGTGGTTTCGCCGGTGGACTTGACGAAAAGCTCCCTGTATTCCACCGCCGGGAAGCGGAGTTCCCCGTAGCCGTACAGGCGGAATATGCGGCGTGCCGTTTCTTCCAGAGACGCGAAGGCTGCTGAATCGGGGTGGAAGATGTCCCGGAAGCCTCGTATGGAGTTTATCATGAGAGTTGTTTCGCCATGGACGTCAGGCGCTTTATGTCCTTTATGATTATCGTCTTGTCCTTGTATTCGAGTATGCCCGCGTTGCGCATTACGGAAAGCACGCGCGACAGCGGTTCCCTCGTGGTCCCGACAAAATCCGCGAGTTCGGACAGGTTCATGTTTATGCGCGCTTCGGAGCCTTTCCCGCGCACCAGTGCCAGCATGGCGCAGGCCAGCCTGCCCAGCATGTTGTGGAAGAGCAGTCCCTCTATTTCCTCATTTGCGTGGCGCAGCCGTTCCGACAGCGCGCCCAGCAGGCGCATGGTGAAATGGCTGTCAGTGGTTATAAGCCTGCGGAAATTGTGCTTGTTTATGACGATGAGGGCGGAGTCCTCCACCGCCATGGCGGAGGCGGAGCGCAGCTTGCCGCCAAGGAGGGCCATCTCGCCGAAGAAATCGCCCGGCATGAGGTAGGCCAGCGTCTTGGTGCGCTTGCCGGAGGCGGAGGTGAAAATCTTTATGCGCCCGGACGAGACTATGAAGAAATGGTTGCCCACTTCCTCCTTGGAAAATATCACGGTCCCGGCCTTGTAGCGTTCCTGGTCCGCGATTTTGGCTATTTTTCGCAAATCAGGGGCCTGAAGGTTCTTGAACAGGTGCACCTGCTTAAGGTATTTCTGGGCCATTTCAACCACCCCGCATACCGACAAGTGCCCGCATGACTAAGGTCATGAGGGCTAAATATATATATATTATCGCAAAAAAGCCCTGCCAGTGGAATGGCGGAGCAGGCGCCTTGGTCAGCGAGAAATAAGTTCCTGAGCGGTGTCAGCCAGTTTCTGCGCGGCGGAAAGTGCGTCGGGCAGGTCCAGCCGTCCGTAAGCGGCTGCCATATCCTTAAGGATTTTCCCGTCCGACAGAAGGCTCCTTAATGCAGTTTCCAGGTCGCGCTCTATGGAAGGTGTTGCCAGAAGTATTTTTGCCGCTCCGCACGAGGCCAGCGCGTCCGCGTTCTTCTGCTGATGGTTCTCGGCAAGAGGGAGAGGTATCAGCAGGGCGGGCGTTTTGACTATCGACAGTTCCGTCACCGTCCCGGCGCCCGAACGGGCCGCCAGGAGATCGCTTGCGCGCATGGCGGCGTTCATGTTTTCGCAGTACGGCAGGACTGTAAGATTCGGTGCTTTGGCGCATTGCGCGGAGATCGTTTCGAAATTTGCCTTGCCGGTTACAAGAACGAAGTGTGTGTCGGTTGATTCCGCGGCGAGACTGGAAAACACCTTCGCTGCGGCGGCATTAAGGCGTTTCGCCCCCTGGCTTCCGCCAAACAGCAGCACCCGCTTCCCGAAGTGCAGAAATCCAAGTTCGGCCTCCGCTTCCGCGCGTGAAAGACTCTTTGCGAACTGCGGGCGCACAGGCGTGCCGGTGATGATGGCCTTCGGGTTGCCTCGCAGTTTCGCCACCGGCAGGCCGAGGGCTATGCGGTCAACGAACGGAAGCAATGCTTTAGAGGCCAGACCCAGTGTGGCGTTGGAGTCGTGAATAAGGGTTTTGCTCCCGCCGAAGGAGCCGGCCAGCACGGCGGGGAAGCATATGTACCCCCCGGTCCCTACGACAATATCGGGACGCCAGTCCTTTATCACCCGTTTTGCGGTGAGCAGGGCGGAAACCGTTTTCCAGATGAAGGCCATCTGCCTGAGCGGATTGACGCTGCGCGGAAAACCGGCCACGTCCAGCTGGAATGACGGTATGCCTCGTTCATCCAGCAGCGGCTGGCAGATGTCATCCTTGCGGAGGGAAAACACCACTTCCCAGCCGCGCGCCTGCAGTTCCAGCGCGAGCGCCAGGCCGGGATAGAAATGCCCGCCGGTTCCGCCGGCGGCTATAAGTGCGCGTTTTTTCATATGTTAAGCAGCGGACTGTACTGCGCCCTCTTGCGCGAAATATTTAGGAGTATGCCCATCATTATCATAGTGGACAGAAGGGAGCAGCCTCCGTAGGAGAAGAACGGAAGCGGTAGTCCCTTTGTCGGTATGAGGCCGAGGGCCATGGACATGTTGAAGCAGGCCTGTCCCATTATCAGCGCGGATATCCCGTAAGCCGCAAGAGCGTTGGTGTAAGAGTATTCCACGGAAGCCTTGGCCGCCCTTATTCCCAGTATGAACAGGGCCACGAAGAGCGCTATTATCACGAGGCAGCCCAGCATCCCTATCTCCTCCGCAATGACGGCGAAAATAAAGTCTGTATGGGGAGCGGGAAGATGCAGCTTCATTTCCGAAGCTCCGAAGCCTTTGCCGAACCAGCCGCCCGAGCCGACGGTTATCAGTGACTGGACAAGCTGGAAGCCAGCGCCCTGCGCGTCACTCTCCGGCGAAAGGAATGTCTGCACCCTCTTCAGGCGGTAGGGCGAGGAAATGATGAACAGGGCCAGCAGCGGAAGCGTTGACAGCCCTGCCACTATGAGGCCCATC
>CAYPTM010000065.1:0-9873 GCA_964413345.1 uncultured Elusimicrobiales bacterium | reverse complement strand
AATGATATGGGCCGAGCAGGGATGGCGCGCTGTCATTCCTTATAAGTAGATTCGCGCGGCCGTGGATATTCTGCGAGAGGTCCCAAAGATATGGGTTGGCTATCGCTTTTGCTCCCGCGAGCATTGCCGTCAGGGCCGCCTTGAAGGAATCCTGCGGATTTGCCTTTTCCATGCGGACCAGGTCCGGGAATTCCTTAAGCAGCCAGCCGTCCTTTACGCAGCGGTCTTTCTGGGAGCGGAGATGGTCGTAGCGGGTGCATTCTTCCACGGCTTCGGCGTGGGAGACGTGGTGGTCGCACCAGATGCCGAAGGCGTCCTGCAGCAGCGAGTAGGTTTTGGAGGCCCGGAAGTCCTGTTTGTCGTCCGGCAGCCTTCCGTTTGAAAGTTTCTGGTACAGCTCTTCAACAGTAGGGGGCATGTGGTGTTCCATTGACTGAACGTATAGGTTATGATAGCATAAAGAGAGTAGCCGCCGCCCATGCCGGCAGTCCGGCCAGGTCGGCGCAGACATCCGTTGATATGCAACCAAAGCAGGCAACTCCGACAAAAACTATGCCAAAAATGCCGCAGCCCGCTGTAAGCGTGGGCACGCTGGTTTCGCCGTCCAGAATAATAATTGTTAAAGGAAAGCCGGAAAAAGACGAGGCCATGCAGTCCCTTGTGAAGGTTCTTTGCTCTGCCAGTCCTGAACTTAAACCGGCGGAGATAATCGAGAGGGTCCGCGCCAGGGAGCAGGGCATAAGCACAACCCTGGACACCGGCCTCAGCATACCTCACTGCCGGCTGGAGGGCATAAACAATTTTATGGTGGCGATGGCGATAATACCGGAAGGCATTGAGGACAAGGCCAGCCCCGGTCTCCGCATAAGAGTGATGTTCCTCTTCCTTTCGCCGTCCAACCCGCAGTTTTTTCAGAAGCATTTGCAGCTTCTTTCCAGCCTGTCCGCTTTGTTCCAGCCGGCTTTCATCGACACCCTGGCTGCATGTTCCACTCCTGAACAGGCCGCCGTCGAGATAACGGCCCGTAAATGACCGACAACGGAAAACCGCCGTCTTTCTCGCCACTCAGCGGTTCATTGCGCATAAAGCAGGTGGTTGTTCTAACCACCGCTATGCTTACTTTCATTCCTTTCTGGAAAGCCGCCGCAATCGTTTTGTGCGATTTCGGCTCCAGCGCGTTTTACGCGGGCGGAATCGCCATGCAGGCTTTCGGGCCGGCTTTCCCCTGGTTCATTCTCGCCGCCATGCTCTTTTCCGGCGCGATGCTTGCCGTTTATACGGAATCATGCTCCATGTTCGTCCGGGGTGGTGTTTACAAGGTGGTCAAGGAAGGTCTTGGCGATACGATGGCCAAGTTTTCCGTCTCCGCCCTCATGTTTGACTATGTTCTTACCGGGCCCATAAGCGCCGTTACCGCGGGGCATTATCTGGCCGGCCTTTTCAATTCCACTCTCCATTACTTCAATTTCGCTTTTACCATACATCCCGCCTCTTTCGCGGTGGTGTTTGCCCTCCTGGTCACATTGTATTTCTGGCGGCAGAACGTGCGCGGTATCGAGGAATCCTCGGATGACAGCGCAAAGATAGTTTTTTACGCCATCTTTATAGGGATAGTGCTGGTGCTGTGGGGCCTTCTGACAATATGGCAGCGGGGCTTCCATCTGCCTTCTTTCCAGCTTCAGTTCAATGCGGAATCCCTCGGCTGGGCGAGCGGGGTGGACTGGCTGGCCCCGATAGGCATGCTTGGCGTCATAATGGCTTTCGGACATTCCGTGCTGGCCATGAGCGGTCTTGAAACCATAGCGCAGGTGTACAGGGAGATGGAATCTCCCAAAATGGAAAATCTCAAGAAGACCGCGCTGGTGGTTTTCCTTTTCGCCCTTTTGTTTACGGGTGGGTTGACGTTTGTGGCGGCACTCATAATCCCCCCTGATGTGGTCGCGTCAAAGTATGCCAGCAATCTTCTTGCCGGACTTTCGATGGAGCTTGCGGGCCCCATGTGGCTTCGGCTGTTCATGCAGGCGCTTGTGGTGGTTTCCGGCGTCATGATGCTTGCCGGAGCCGTGAATACCGCGCTTGTGGGTTCAAACGGCGTATTAAACCGCGTGGCGGAGGATGGAATCCTTGCCGAGTGGTTCCGCCACCTTCATCCCAGGTATGGCACTACAAACAGGATTGTAAACCTTGTAGCTATCATTCAGCTTGTAATCATCGTTCTATGCCGCGGCGACGTGTATCTTCTTGGAGAGGCTTACGCCTTCGGCCTCCTGTGGAGCTTCGTTTTCATGGCGCTGTCGCTTGCCATGCTCCGTTTCAAGGATACTACCAAGCGGGAGTGGATGGTTCCGTTCAATATAAAGTACGAGAACTTCCAGGTGCCTTTGGGTATATTCGCCATACTTGTCCTTCTTCTGATTGTGGCCGGGACCAACCTGATTACAAAGAAGGTCGCCACCATGTCCGGTCTTGTTTTCACTTCCATTTTCTATGTCATTTTCACCGTGTCCGAACGCATGAACGAAAAGAAGCGCCGCCAGATATCAGAGCATAGGGAGCAGCTCAACACTGAACAGGCTTTCGACATGAACACCGCCATAGCCAGCCTGGAGAAGGAAGACCGCATCCTCGTCGCTGTGCGAAATCCCAATAATTTGTACCATCTTAACAAGATTCTGGAAACCGTGGACGATTCCAAGACCGAAGTCATAGTCATGTGCTCCAAGGTCGCCAAGGGCATACAGCTCAGCGGCGAAAACGCCGAAGTGGGACACGATGAAATAGCTCTTTTCACCTCCGTGATACTGGCGGCGGAAAAACACGGGCAGAAGGTGACGCCCATAATGGTTTTGTCAAACGACCCCTTTTATGCCATATGCCAGACCGCCCTTACCGCCCGGGCCAGGCAGATAGTGATGGGTGTTTCCGGAGCGTACGGGGCCGACAGCCAGCTTGAACGCCTTGCCATGGCGTGGGGCGCGCTGAAAGTGCAGCAGCAGGTGGACAGTCCGGTCCTGGCCAGGGTCATATGGGAAGGCCGGGAGATGTCCTTTGAACTTACATAAGGGGACTTTATGGCGATAAGGCGAATAACCAAATACGGCGCGCCCGTTTTGAACAAGAAGCTCAAGCCGGCCAAATTTGAAGATATCAGGGAAGGCCTTGATGTCATAATCGACGATATGTGGGAGACGCTGCTCCTTGTGAAAGGCCTTGGCCTTTCCGCCAATCAAGTGGGGCTGGAACTCCGCATGGCCGTTCTGGCGATAAAGAACAAGGAAGAGATGAAGCGCATGGTCATCATTAACCCGACCATTGTGGAGCGATCCGGAGAGATGACTGGCGAGGAAGGCTGCCTTTCCCTGCCCGGCCTTTTCGCCGATGTGACGCGCAGCCAGAAAGTCGTGGTCCGCGCCCTGAACGAGAAGGGCGTTCCCATAGAAGTGACCGCAACCGGCTTGCTCGCCCGCCTTTTTCAGCACGAGATAGACCACCTGGACGGGAAGGTTTTCGTGGACCGCCTCACTCCCCTAGGCAAGATTCAGGCCAAGGCCGCCATAAAGAAATTCCGCAAGCAGTGGGCGGAAATGGACGAGACCAGGATAAAACCGGATGAAGACAATATTTCTGGGAACGCCAGGCGTGGCGGTTCCGTTCCTAAAGCTTCTTAAGGATACCACCGATCTTTGCGCTGCCGTAACCCAGCCGGACCGCCCCAGCGGCCGCGGCCTGAAGCTTTCCCCCTCCCCAGTGAAGACTTGCGCGCAGGAACTTGGTGTGCAGATGTTCAGCCCTAAATCCCCTGCCGAGATAACGGAAAACGTAAGGGCGCTTGCCCCTGACCTGGGCGTGGCGGTTGCTTATGGGCGCATACTCAAAAAGGAATTTCTCGCATCTACAAAGCTTGGGTTTCTCAATGTGCATTTTTCCCTTCTGCCGGCTTATCGCGGCGCCGCGCCCGTGCAGTGGGCGCTGATAAAGGGCGAGACCGAAACAGGCGTCACCGTGTTCTGGCTCGACGAAGGCATGGACACGGGGCCGGTCCTCGTCAAGAAAAGCCTTCCCATTTCTCCGGACGACAACGCCGCCACGCTGATGGAGCGGCTGGCCGCTCTCGGCGTGGAGGCGCTGCGCGAAAGCCTCGAACTCGTGCGCGCCGGAAACCCGCCGCGCGTGCCGCAGTCGGGCGAAGCCTCCTACGCGGCGCTGCTGGACTCTTCCCTTTCCCGCATAGATTTCAACCGTTCTGCCCGCGAGGCGCACAACACCGTGCGCGGCCTGGCCCTCGGCCCCTGCGCCAGGGTGGCATTCCCCGGCGGGGAAAAGCCGGTTTCGGTCCAGCTCGTGCGGACTTCACTTGAAAACTGCGATTACAGCTCTTCAATGCCGCCCGGTTCAATAACTCGCGTTGAAAGGGGGCGCGGGTTTTATGTAAAATGTATAGACAGCGAATTGCTTGTTTTGGAAGTCCGCCCTGAAGGCAAGAAGACAATGTCGGGCTGGGATTTTCTTAATGGCTTTAAGCTTAAGGCCGGCGATGCTTTTGCTTTGCCGTGCGGGATGACAGAGGCGGATGCGCGCACATTTTGAAGAGTTCAAGCAGCGGTTGGCACTCAGCCAGTTCAGCTGGAAGACGCTGCTTATGCGCCTTCTGGAAACCGCGCTTGTAACCGTTTTTCTGGCCACCGTCGCCTTCTTCTCGTTGGACTGGGCCTTCTCCGCCATCGTGCATAACCGCAAGGAAGTGCCGGTGCCGGACATAACGAAGAAGTCGTCCATGGCCGCACTGCAGCTTTTGTCCCCTAAAGGGCTGTCGCTCCGCTTCGAAGGTACCGAGTTCGACGCGAACGTCCCGGTGGGAAGCGTCATACGCCAGAACCCTCCGGCGGGAACCATAGTGCGCGAGGGCAAGGCCATAAGGGCCTGGTTCAGCCAGGGCGGAGAAACCGTTTTCGCCCCGAACCTCGTGGGGCTTACGATACGCAATTCGGAGATGCTGCTCCGGCAGTCGCAGCTTATCCTTGGCGAGGTCAGCGAGTCGCACTCGCTTCATTTTGAAAAAGGCGTTGTCATGACCCAGGAGCCTAAGGCCGACTCCAGTCTGAGCAAGAACGCCATGATGAACGTGGTGGTTTCAGCCGGGCCTCCGCCAAGCGGCATAATGCTGATGCCTGATTTCGTGCAGAAGCCGGTGGACGACGCGAACAAATGGGCCAAGGACGCGGGTATCATCCTCCAGATAAACGAGGACCCCGCATCGCTGTTCCCGGCCGGAACGGTTTTGTCCCAGGCTCCCGCTCCGGACGCTGTGCTGAGCAAGGACTCGAAGGTGGAGCTTACCGTCAGCAAGCGCGGGGACGCGGGCGGTCCGCAGGCCAAGGTGCACCGGATTCATTACGAGCTGCCGCAGGGCGGCGCGCAGAACCAGCAGGTCCGCATAATCCTGCTCGATCAGGCCGGAGAGCACGAGGTTTTCAACGGTTTCAGGGGCGCGGGTTCGAAGGTTGACCTTACCGCGCCTTATAACGGCCCCGCGAAGGCCCGCACTTTCGTAAACGGGATTTTAGTCGAAGAAAAGGAGATGCCGTAGCAATGCCTGAATTCAAATCGCGCCTGCCGCTTCCGGACGGACATGTGGGTATAGTGCCCTCCGTCCTTTCGGCCGACATGGCCTGCCTTGGCAGGGATGTGGGCGCGGTCTCCAAGGCGGACTGGATACAGGTGGACGTGATGGACGGGCATTTCGTGCCCAACATAAGCTACGGCCCGGGTCTTGTGAAGACCTTGCGCGGCATAACGAAGCTGCCGCTCGACGCCCATCTGATGATAGATAATCCGGCTGATTTCATTCTCCCTTTCGCGAAGGCCGGCGCCGACCTCATAACATTCCATCTTGAGGCGGCGGAGCATCCGGAGAAAACCATCCGGCAGATAAAGGCCCTCGGCCTCAGCGCCGGGCTGGCCATCAAGCCGCAGACGCCCGTATCGGCGGCGGAGCCGTTCATGAAGCACCTCGACCTCTTCCTCGTGATGACGGTCAATCCCGGTTTCGGCGGGCAGGCCTTCATGACTGAGTGCCTTGGCAAGGTTGCCCAGGCCCGGGAGCTCATAAGTCGCTCGGGCAAACAGATTTGGTTGCAGGTGGACGGCGGCATCGGCCCCGACACCGCTCCGGCGGCGGCCCTCGCGGGGGCCGACAGCCTGGTCGCGGGCAACGCAATTTTCGGAAATAAAAATCCGTCACAGGCAGTACAGAAAATGCGCGAACTTTGCGCGTAGGAGGCAGGATGGCAGTAGTTATCAGGTTACAGAGAACCGGCAAACCCAAGGAAGCCCACTATCGTGTGGTGGCGATCAACAAGACCGCGTCGCCCCGTGGCGAGGCTCTTGAGGTGCTCGGGCATTACCACCCGATGACCGGGAAGGAAAAGAGCAAGGTTTCCCTTAACGTGGAACGCGTTGATCATTGGGTAAAGAACGGCGCGAAGCCGACCGAGACGGTCGCTTCCATCATCAAGCTCGCAAAGCGCGCCTAAAAGCGCGTCTTTGCGGGGTCGGTGTGCCCGGCCCGGGTTTCGAGAGGAAACAATGAAAGAACTCGCGGAGTATCTTTTGAAATCCCTTGTCGACAAGCCTGAATCCGTAACTCTCAGCGAGGCGGACGATGCCGGCACTCTGCGCATAAAGGCGCAGGTGGCGGAAGAAGACAAGGGCAAGGTTATCGGAAAGGACGGCAAGGTCATAAAGGCCATTCGCACGGTTCTTTCCGCCGCCGCGTCCAAGCAGGATAAGAAGATTTTCCTGGATCTGGACTAGGCCGATGCGTTTTTCCGTCGTTACCCTGTTCCCTGAGATGGTTGACGGTCCGCTTTCCGCCAGTATAGTGGGGCGGGCCAGGGAACGGGGGCTTGTGCGGGTGGACTATGTCAATCCGCGCGATTTTTCGCAGGACCGCCACAGGACCGTTGACGACAGGCCTTATGGCGGAGGCCCCGGGATGCTCATGATGGCCGAGCCGCTTTATCAGGCCGTCAAAAAGGCGAAGGGGCGCACGGGTTACACCGTGCTTCTTAGTCCGCACGGCAGGCGTTTCGACCAAAAGACCGCCCGCCGTCTGGCGAAGAAGAAACATCTGGTGCTGGTCTGCGGCCATTATGAGGGCGTGGACCACAGGATAGTTTCCAAGATAGACGAGGAACTGTCCATCGGCGATTTCATACTCACCTGCGGGGAAATCGGCGCGGCCGCCGTGGCGGACTGCGTCACCCGCCTGGTGCCGGGCGTCTTCGTAAAGGAAGGAGTCGCCGAGAACGAATCGTTTTCAGACGGCCTGCTTGAAGCGCCTCAGTATACAAGGCCGGCAGTCTGGCGCAGGCTCAAGGTGCCGCCCGTCCTGATGGGCGGAAACCATAAAGAAATAGAAAAATGGCGCAGGGAGCAGTCCCTGAAGCTCACGAAGCAGCTTAGGCCGGATTTGCTACAAAGCGCTCATTTGGAGGAAGGACATGACACAGCAGATAAAAGTTGAAGGACTCAAGACAGGGATACCCTATTTCCAGCCCGGCGACACCGTGCGCGTGCACGCCAAGGTCGTTGAAGGCGAGAACGAGCGTATCCAGGTGTTCGAGGGTATAGTCATGGGCCGCCATGGCGGTTCCATTTCCGAGACGTTCACCGTCCGGAAGACCTCGTTCGGCGTTCCCGTAGAAAGGATTTTCCCCCTTCACTCCCCCCGCATTGACAAGATTGAAGTCGTCAAGCACGGCAAGGTGAGAAGGGCGAAGCTTAACTACCTGCGCGAGCTCAGCGGCAAATCCGCCCGCCTGGCCTCTACCGACGTGATGGGTGTTACCGAAGAGAATATGGTTCCCGCTCCCGCGGAAACCGCAGCTCCGGCCGCTCCCGCGGCGGAACCCAAGGCCGAAGGTAAGAAATAACGGCCGGACGCGTTCGTAAAGGCCTTGTCCTGGCGGAGTTCGATTCACGGCTCCGCCTGGAACAGGGCGCGGGTTTTATCGTAGGCATAGACGAAGTGGGCCGGGGGCCTTTGGCCGGCCCGGTCGTGGCGTGCGCCTGCGCCGTTTCGCCTCAGGCCGAGGCGGACATTCTTGACGTAAACGACAGCAAAAGCCTCTCCCCCGAAAAAAGGGAGAGGCTTTTTTCCGTCCTTTCCACTCATCCCGGCGTGCAGTACGCCGTAGGCTGGGTGTCCGCGCGCGAGATAGACCGCATCAACATCCTGCAGGCCACGTTCCGCGCCATGCGCGAAGCCGCCGAGATTTTCGCCTGCTCCGACGGCGCCTTGTGCCTTGTCGACGGGAACCAGCTTGTTCCGCAGCTGCCGGTCGCCAGGCAGTGCACTGTCGTGAAAGGGGACGCGCAGTCCATGCGCATCGCCGCCGCCAGCGTCATAGCCAAGGTCACCCGCGACCGCTATATGTGCGAGCTGGACGCAAAATATCCCGGCTACGGTTTTGCGCGCAACAAGGGCTATGGCACACAGGAACATATTGAAGCCGTCAGCTCTCTGGGCCCCTGCCCCGAACACCGCCTGACTTTTCTGCCCGACCCAAAGCTTCTATGACTCGTTCCTCCTCTTTCGGCGAAGAGGGCGAAGCCTGCGCCGCCCGCCTTCTGGAGCGCAAGGGTTTCCGCATTCTTGACCGGCGCTACCGCACGCCGCGCGGCGAAATAGACATTGTCGCGATCAAGGGCGGAACGCTTGTTTTCACCGAAGTGAAGGCCCGCTCCTATGAGGCTTTCGGCGGTCCTGCGGCGGCCGTGGGCCGCGCCAAGATAAACAGGATAACCGAGGCCGCCCTTACCTATATCAAGGAACGTGGCGTGAAACCGGAGTGCATCCGGTTCGACGTCATCGCAATAGTTTCCGGCCGTGAGCCGGAGCATATCGAAAACGCATTTACTCCCCCCCGTTTTTCCTACTGACCCCGGTTTCTGCCCGCGATTATTGAACAGCTGGCGCCCTATTTGATAATGTGCTTAATAAGTATATTACGCATATCATAACAGAGGTGCTTCACAATGCTTGATAACCACGTCGCCAAGACCGACAAGCTCGCCGCATGGATTTCCAAAAAACTTAAAGGGCTCAAGCCTACCGTTGCCGTCATAATGGGCAGCGGCCTTTCCGGCGCGGTGCCGGAAATGGACGACGCCGTGACCATACCTTACGGCGATATCCCCGGTTTCCTCAAGTCAACCGTGCAGGGCCACGCCGGAACCCTGGTGGTCGGCACGCATAACGGTGTGGTGATAGCCTTCATGAAGGGCCGCTTCCACTATTACGAAGGCCACGCCATGCACGATCTCGCGCTCCCGATACGCATGCTGCACAAGCTCGGCGTGAAATACCTCGTGGTCACGGCCGCCGTCGGCTCGGTAAAGAAAAACATAAAGCCGGGCAGCGTCGTCATACTCAACGACCATATGAACTTCATGGGCGCCAACCCGCTCCGCGGCGTGCACGACAATTCCTTCGGCGCCATGTTCCCCGACATGACCGAGCCTTACGACTCCGCCCTCCGCAAGGCCACCGTCGCCATCTGCAAAAAGCGCAAAATCCCGCACGCCGAGGGCGTTTACGTCGCCAGCATGGGCCCCTCTTACGAGACCCCCGCTGAAGTAAAGGCTTTCGCGCTGCTGGGCGGCACCGTCGTAGGCATGTCCACCGTGCCGGAAGTGATAGCGGCGAGCCAGCTCCGCATGAAGGTGCTGGGCCTTTCCTGGGTGACCAATCTGGCGAGCGGCGTTTCCGACCGCGCGCTCACGCATGAGGAAGTGCTTGAGGTGGGCAAGGAATCCGCCAAGCGCATGAAAGTCATGCTCGACGACCTTACGGCCTCCAGGGCCTTCAGG
>CAYPTM010000064.1:0-10020 GCA_964413345.1 uncultured Elusimicrobiales bacterium | reverse complement strand
AATCAACCTGCACGCCGTTCGGCATCTCCACGCGCGTTAACTGGTTATGGCTGTTGTAGGTGTAATTGTACTGCAGGCTTGTCGCCTTGTCCGTCTTACGGCAAGAGCCTGTTTGGAATCTCTCTTTCGTAGCGAAAACGGGGATTTTGGACTGGGCCGAAGCGGAGCGAAACGAGCATCCCCGCAGGGATGTGAGTTGAGCGACGCGATGGAGCAGGCCACCACAGGGCGGCATAGCCTGTGGTGCGGCCTGGATGATGGACCGCAAAAGCCACGTTTGCAGCAGAATACGGAGATTTTAAACAGGCTCTAAGGAAGGTCGGGAAAACCTGTAAGGATTATTTGTTAAGAAAAGCGACGGTAAGTATGCCGCGGACGGTCTTGTCGCGCCGCCAGGAATGGAAGCGCGGCGAAGCGGAGCAGCAGGTGCAATGCGGCGAAACGGAAACGGATGAACGGGTAATTCCGGCCTCCGCCAACTGGGCGCAAATCTCGGCGGAAAGGTCTACATAAAGCCTGCCGCCGCGGCCTTGGATATTCTCCTTTTGGAAAATGCCATAAGCCTCGGAACCGAATTCAAAGCAGCAGTCATGTATGTGAGGGGCGAGGTACGCGGACAGAGGCGAGGAGGTCCGCTCCGCCGCCATGCGGGCCAGCTTCAGCGGCAGACGCGCGCTTACCCCGCGCCAGCCGCAGTGGGCCAGCCCGACCACGCTGCCGGCCTCGTCCCGTATAAGCAGCGGCACGCAGTCGGCGGTGTATACCGCCACCCCGGTGTTTTTAAGGGAAAGAATCCAGCCGTCGGCTTTCTGCGGAAGAGGCAGTGCCGCCTGACGGGAGAAGGCATCTTCGCTGTCTATGACAGCCACCGCGTCCCCATGAACCTGTTTATGCACCAGCACGCGGGAAGGCTCCAATCCGGCGGCGCGAAGAAAAACACTCCGCTCGGCCGGAAGCATCATATCGCCGTCAGTTTCGGTGGTGGTGAAAGCTGTAACGGCGACGCCGGAACAAGGCGCCTGTATCAGGGAGGAAACGTTCATGGATTTGGATGAAAGATGACGCTCAATCGAAAGTCTTGAGCGTCACTTCCTTGAAGGGCGTGCCCAGAATGTTCTTTGCCAGACGGCGGAAGCGCGCGGGGTCATCGCTGGCGAAAATTTCCACGCCTCCCTTGCGGCCCCTGCGGCGCAGGCCCTGCGCCTCAAGCCGCCATTCCACTTCCCCGGCGATGGCCTCCGCGGAATCCACGAGAGAAACCCCAGGCCCCATCACTTTTCCTATCATGTCCTTTATGACGGGATAATGGGTGCAGCCGAGTATGAGCGTGTCGGCCCCGCAGGTTTTGAGAGGGTTCAGGTATTCGCGCGCGGCAAGAAGGGTCACTTCCTTTTTCCACCAGCCCTCCTCCACAAGCGGAACGAAGAGCGGGCAGGCAAGCCCGGTAACTTCGTGGCGCTGTCTGGAGAGCTTGCGCACGGCGGCCTTGTAAGCGCCGCTGTTTATGGTTTTCTCTGTGCCGATGACGGCGATATTGCGGTTGCGGGTGGCCTTTATGGCAGCCGCCGCGCCGGGTTCTATGACGCCTATGACCGGCACGGGTATCTGGCGGCGCAGTTCCTCAAGCGCCAGCGCGGAGGCCGTGTTGCAGGCCACCACTATCATCTTGACCTTCTGCTTCACCAGAAAACGGGCTATGGTAAGGCTGTAATGCGTTACGGTCTCAGCCGATTTGGAACCGTACGGGACATGAGCGGTATCGCCGAAATAGACAAGGCTTTCCGAGGGCATCTTCCGGGCTATGGCGCGGAGGACGGTAAGGCCGCCTATGCCCGAATCGAATATGCCTATCGGCTTGTCCGTATTGTCCATATGCTACATCTGCTCCGGTGCCGAAACGGCTATCAGCCGCATGCCTTCCGCTATGGCGTTCTTGACCGCGGCGCAGAGCAGCAGGCGGTTGACCGTCAGCGGACGGTCGGCCTCGTCAAGCACGCGGCAGTTGTCGTAGAAAGGATGATAGAGGCTGGCCAGCTCGGTCAGGTAGTTCGTAATGTGATGCACGCTCAGGTCGCGGGCGGAAGCCTCGAGAGACTCCCTCATCCACACCAGCTTGGTAAGAAGCTGACGCTCCTGCACCGTAAGGTTTTCAGCCGAGAAGGGAGTTTTCTCCCAGCCGGAGAAACCCTTTTCCGCCGCGCCCCTGAATATGGAGCAGATGCGGGCGTGCACATACTGGACGTAAAAGACGGGGTTTTCCTGCGATTTCTTCTTGGCAAGCTCGATATCGAAGTTGAGATGGGAATTCGGCGTGCGCGAGGCGAAGAAGAATCTGCACGCGTCCACGCCCACATCTTCGGCAAGCTCGCGCAGGCGGATAAACTCGCCCTCGCGCTTGGACATCTTCTCCGGCTTGCCGTCGCGGAACAAAAACACCATCTGGTGAATAATTGCCTCGAAGCTTTTCGGGGCGTAGCCCATGGCGGCAACACCCGCTTTCATGCGCGGCACATAGCCGTGGTGGTCCGCGCCCAATATGTCTATCAGACGGGTGTAACCGCGGTCATACTTGTTCTTATGGTAGGCCAGGTCGGCCAGAAAGTAGGTGGGACGCTTGTCGGCCCGCACCAGAACGCGGTCCTTGTCATCCTTTTCTTCGGTTTCGGCACCAGTGCTGCCGAACCACACCGCACCCTCTTTTTCGTAGACCATGCCGAGGGAACGCAGTTTGGCGAGGGTGGTCTCAAGCGCGCCTTCCTTATGCAGGCGGGACTCGCGGAACCAGGTTTGGAACTCCACGCGGAAAAGCTCCATGTCCGCCTTGTGCAGGGAAAGCATGCGGTCTATGGCGAAAAGGGTGTACTCCTCATCGGTGAATTTGCTGCCGGGCGGAATCTGCGCGGCGAGCTCCTTAATGTATTCACCCTTGTAGCCGTTCTCGGGCAGGTCCTTGCCCTCATGGCGGGCGCGCAGCGACAGGCCGAGCAGCTGGGCCTGATTGCCGGCGTCGTTGACATAGTATTCCGCGTCCGCCTGCCAGCCGAGAGCGCGCATGACGCGCACCAGGCTGTCGCCCAGCGCGGCCGCGCGGCCTGAAGCAAGATGGAGCGGCCCTGTGGGATTGGCGGACACGAACTCGATGAGGGTTTTATCCTTCGGAGGCTCGGACATGACGAGCAGTTTCGGGAAATCGCCAGCCGCGCCGGATACGAAAGCCGAGAGGCTTTCCTTGGAGAAGGTTATGTTCACGTATCCCGGAGGTGCCACTATGGCGGAACCCACACCGGGAATCTTCCCTATTTCCTCCGCCGCGCCTTTTGCCAGTTCCAGAGGGGAACGCTTGAGCACCTTCGCGGCCGACATGGCCCAGGGAAGGCAGATATCCGCGCTGACGTGCGCCGGAGGGGGGGTGAACACCGGCCTCGGAGCGGAAGCGACATCAAGGTTGAAATGAGCGCAAAGGCGCGAGTGTATTTCGTTGCGGAGGAGGTGGAAGTCTGTCATCATACGCCCTATTGTTGGAGTTTAAGAAGCTGTCTTACGCTGTCGGGGGAGAGGGCCTTCTTTATGCCTTCCTCCTCCCGTATCTTGCCGGCGGCGATGAGGCGGGCCAGGTCCTGGTCCAGCGTCATCATGCCGAACTTGGCGCCCGTTTCAAGGGCGCTGTAAATCATGTGCTGCTTGCTCTCGCGGATGAGAGAGGAAATGGCGTTGGTCATCACCATGAACTCGCGCGCCGCGATGCGGCCTCCGCCGTCCTTGCGCTCGATGAGCGTCTGCGAAATGACGCCCGCGAGCGTGAGTGATATCTGCGTGCGGACCTGCTGCTGCTGGCCCGTGGGAAACACGTCTATCATGCGGTCCACGGTGGAGGCGCAGTCGCTGGTATGGAGCGTGGCGAAACAGAGGTGTCCCGTTTCCGCCGCGGTGATGGCGAGCTGTATGGTCTCCAGGTCGCGCATCTCGCCAACCATTATGACGTCGGGCGACTGGCGCAGCGCGCGGCGCAGGGCCTGCCCGAAGGAGGCGGTATGGTTGCCCACCTCGCGCTGCATTATCACCGAGTTCTTGCTCTCGTAGACAAACTCTATGGGGTCCTCTATGGTAAGGACGCTCTTGCGGTATTTGCCGTTTATGTACTCGATCAGCGCGGCCAGCGTGGTGGACTTGCCCGAACCCGTGGGACCTGTGACCAGCACAAGCCCGCGCGGCAGGTCGGCCAGAGCCACCATCTGGGGAGTGAGCATTATCTCCTCAGGCGAAGGTATCCTGCCGGGTATCACGCGGTAAACGGCGGATATGCCGGCGCGCTGCAGGCAGACATTGACGCGGAAGCGGGAGGAGCCGGGGAGAGAGAAGGAATAATCCAGCTCGTTCTCTGCCTCGAATTTGGAGCGCTTGCTTTCCGGCAGCGCGGAATAGATGAGATTCCGCGCGTCGGTGTCCGTCAGGGCGGGAACGCCGGTAAGCGGAACCACCTGTCCCTTTATGCGCGCCATGGGCGCCCGTCCCGGGGATATGATTACGTCGCTTGCGTTGGCCGTGACCGCGGCCGTCAGTATCTGGCCGAGTTCCATTGTTATTTACCTTTTTTCTTCGCGGGAGCTTTTTTGGCCGGAGCCTTTTTAGCCGGTGCCTTTTTGGCGGCGTTTTTTTTGGCCGGCTTTTTCGCGGGGGGAGCGGCCCATTTCACGGGCTTGCCCATGTGGTAAATCTTGTCCAGGCCGTAGAACACGCGCATGTCGGGCGTGAGCAGGTGGACCATGCAGCCGCCGTAGTCGAGCACGCGCCAGGTGGCGCTTTCACGCCCTTCCTGATGCAGCTTGTAGACGCCCTCGTCCTTGAGAACGGTGCTTATGCCGTACTCGACCGCCTCCATCTGGGGGACGGAATCCACCGTCGCTATCAGCATGAAGTCCGCGAGCGGGGAGGTCTCGCTCACGTCGAGGAGATTTATCTCCTCGGCCTTCTTGTCGTCGGCGGCGCGCGCCGCCATGACCGCCATTTTCCTGAAATCTTCCTTGTCTTTTATTGCCATTGCGTCCTCCCTTGCTTTCAATCGGCGGAAACCGCCGGTTAACTGAAAATTGTAAAACCTCAGGCCTGCCTGCGCGCCTGAAGGCGCTCGCGCATGGCCTGCTCTTTTCTTGAGCGGATGTTGTCTATGACGGAATCCGCGAAATGCGCCAGCGTCTGGAAAGTGACCGCCATCCTGTTGCGCGCGGCGACCGGAAGCGGCTCCGGCGGCCGGAAAAACATGAACGCGTCAGGCCTTTTCACTCCCGGCATGACGGCGCAGAAAACATCTTCCCCCTCCCAGGCGGAGGGCAGGTTGACCGGGGAATAAAGCACCCGGACGGGAACCTCGAATGACTCGCCCGACTGCGCAGCCTGTTCCACCTCTTCGTTGTAATAATTGTAAAGCCACGCGGAGGCCGACCAGCCGCGCCCGAGATGAGGCATGGTCTCGGCCAGCATTTCGCGCAGGAAAAGCTTCTCTTCCGGATAGGGCCTGAGCGCCAGCCTGCTGAGGTCGCAGAGCAGCGCCAGCTCGGTATTGGACTGCCTGAGGCGCGAGGAAATGGTGCGCAGGACTTCCGTAAGCAGGGCCACGGCCCCGGCGCTGCAGCGCGCGGAGATGGCGTCCAGCGCGGAACGGTCGAGCTCGTAAAACAGGCACGGCATCAGGCAGACGGCCCGCGCGGAGCGCGGGGCCTGCTCGATAAGAGACATCTCCCCGAAAAAATCGCCGGGGCCGAAAACGGACAGGACCTTGTAGCGCGGCGGCTGTTCGTCCAGCATCACCTCGACGCTGACGGACCCCTGCTCCACGATGAACATGCTGGCGCCGGGCTGGCCGCACTCGAAAAGGGTCTGTCCCTCCTGCACCGAACGCTTTTTAAGCAGGGAAAGCACCCAGGGCAAATCCTGGGAGGGAAAGCCCCGGAAAAGCTGGTGGGACGAAAGGAAGGCGATTGAATCTTGCTCGGGCAAACTGGCCTCCGTCAGGAATCTTCCCCGTAGCTGGAGATGCTGCCGCCGCTGCAGAGCTGGCGGAAACTTTCCGGGCTCTTGGCCTTGGTGGCGGCCTCCTCGAAGCTTATCACGCCGCGGCGCACCAGGTTCGCCATGGCCTTGTCCATGGAGACCATGCCGAACTTGCCGCCGGTTTCTATGGCGTTGGGTATCATGTGGGTCTTGCTCTCGCGTATCATGTTGGAAATGGCGGGGGTGACTATCATCAGCTCGCGCGCGGCTATGCGGCCGTTGCCGTCCTTGCGCGGCAGCAGCACCTGCGACACGACAGCCTGGAGCGTTGAGGCGAGCTGCACCCGTATCTGCGTCTGCTGGTGCGGCGGGAAAACGTCTATTATGCGGTCCACCGTGGAGGGCGCGTCCTGCGTGTGCAGTGTGCCGAAGCAGAGATGGCCGGTTTCCGCGGCGGTTACGGCCAGCTGTATGGTCTCCAGATCGCGCATTTCGCCCACGAGTATGACGTCCGGGTCCTGGCGCATGGCCGAGCGCAGGGCCGCGGCGAACGATTTGGTGCTCTGCCCTATTTCCCTCTGGCGGAAAACGCTCTGCTTGTTGGCGTAGGAAAATTCCACCGGGTCCTCTATGGTAAGGATGTTGACCGATTCCTGCTGGTTTATAAGCTCCAGCATGCAGGCCAGCGTGGTGGATTTGCCGGAGCCGGTGGGGCCGGTCACAAGCACCAGACCGCGGGGCAGTTTGGCCAGGTTGGTGATGGTGGGCGTAAGCTCGATTTCCTCCGGCGAGGGAATCTTGGAGGGAATTACGCGCATGACGGCTTCCACGCCGTTTATCTGGTAAAAGGCGTTTATTCTGAAGCGGGCCACGCCCTCTATGCCGAAGGAGGCGTCCAGCTCCATGTTCTCCTCCAGCTTCATGCGCTGGTTTTCCAGGAGGACGGAATAAATCATGGCCTTGGCGGTTTCCTCGTCCAGAGGCTTGAAATTGTGGATGGGGACCACATCGCCGTGAAGACGCATCATGGGAGGCTTACCTATCACTAGGTGGATATCGCTGGCACCGCTCTGCACCGCCGACTTAAGCACTTCTACCAGATCATTCATTTTCCGTGTCCCCTGGGAATGAGATATGCGTATTGTGTTCAGTGTAGCATTTCTGGCGATTTCCAGTCACAGGCCCGAACTGCCTCGTCATTGAAATCGCGGCCGAGAATTATGGTGGCGTCCTTGTAGGGCTTGGAGTCGTCCAAAATCACCGCGCCCATGCCCAGGGCCTCGCTCAGGGAGCTGGCATCCGCCTGCCGGGAGGAATCGTGCAGGACTATCCGGCTCTGAGCCTCCTGACGGGAGTTGTCCTGCCCGATGACGTCTATGTTGTGCGCCCCGCCCTGCGCGTATTCCCGCAGGCACCGGGCCGCGCGCACGGCCAGGCCGGAGCGGCCGCTGGCGTTGATGACCTCTATCCTCAGGGGAAGGTCGGGATCGGCCGGCTGGGCATCGGAACCGGAAGGCACGGTTATCCGCTGCTGGAAAATAAGGAAATTGTTCGGTTCCATGGTTATCAGGCCCATGGAAAGCAGAAGGAAGTCGTGGAAATCCACGTTGGTGCCCCCGGCCCGGACCGCTGCCCTGTATTCATGCCAGAGGTCGTAGAGGGCAAACGGCTCCGCGCGCCACGAGCCTATCCATTTGCGGGCGGCCTCCCACGCGTCGGCGCGGCCCTTGAGAGTCTGGGGAACGAAGTAGAGCAGGCGTTTTTCCCCGTGCCCGGAGAACTCAGTCAGTTCGCTTATGCCGGAGGCCTGGCTGAGCATGGACTCGCCCTTGCGGCCCACGTGATACTTGAGGAAAGTGAGCACGGCGCGGGAGGTCCTGCAGTCATAATCCATCACCGCGGGAGGCTCGGTCATGAAAACTATGCGGACGGGTTCCCCCGCCCGCGCGCTTTTCGCGACGGGCGATGTGCAGGCCTGAGCCAGGGCCCAGAGCATGGCGGCGACGCCGGCCCCGAGGAGGACGCGGCCGCCTATTTCGCCTTTCTTCGCTTTACCAGCTGGTTCCATAATTCTATGCCCCTGGGACAGAGCCACTTGTCGCTCTTGAAAACGTAGCGCAGCTTCACTTTCGCGGCCATGAAAAGAGCCTCGTCCATGTTCTCGAAAGCGGTCCTGCGGATGTCGGTCGCCTCGTCGAAATTCCGGTCCTCGGAAGAGATGTCGGCCAGGTACAGTATTTTCTCCAGCCGCGTCATGCGGGCGGAACCCAGCGTATGGTTTTCTATGGCGCTGAGTATCGCCGGGGACGATATCCCGAACAGCCGCCTTGCCAGCGAGGCGCTGACATAGGCGTGCAGTATTCCCGGCTGGTACCGCGTTATCTGGCTGAAATAGGGTATCTGCCTTCTGAGCGGCCGCGCGCGGGCGGCCAGCTCGTCCGCGTCCCACTTCTTGCCCGCGTCGTGCAGCAGCGCCGCTATGGCGGCGTCATTGTGGTTCTGCCCCCAGCGCAGGGCCATCTGCTGGGCGAGCCGGGCCACCTCCACCGTATGGCGGTAGCGCTTGGGCGAAAGATTCTCCCGCAGCCAGCGGTGCATGTTCTGGGCGTAAAGCCCGTTGCGCTCTATGTACTCCCGCACACGGCGGGGCACTTCCTGCGGGATCTCCCCGTCGGAAAGCATTTCCCTGCGGGCGGAAGTTGACGAAATGTTCGGGAACACTCCCGGCACCTGCCTGTAGGAAAACCCGCCGGGCAGGGAGGAAATTTTCTCTCCGCTGCCGCGCCGCCCTACGGCGATAACCGCGCCGGAAGCCAGTTCGGAGGGCCTTTTCCAGCGGGGCAGGGTGGCGGCGCTGTCGCTGCCCATCAGCAGGAATACTTCCGCCCCTGGAAAACGGGCCTTCACATGGCGCAAAACCTCGTATGTGTAGGTCTTGCGGCCGCGCTTCATCTCGAATAAATCTATTTCAGTCCGCCGCGCAAGCCCGCAGCCGGACAGGGCCAGCTTCAGCATGGCCACCCTGTGCGCCGGGGAAGCGGCCGCCCCGCTTTTCAGCGGAGAGTGGAACGCGGGAAAGACCAGCGTTTTGTCAGGCCGGAATTCTGTTATGGCCTTCTCCAGCAGTTCCATATGGCACTTATGGGGAGGGTCGAAACTTCCGCCGAACACGAGCACGCGGTAAGAGCCTGCGGATTTTTTCCCTGTGGCTTTCTTCATCGGAATAAAGGGGTCAGCTTTTGCGGGCGCGTTTTCGGGCTGCGCCAGCCATGCTCGCGCGGAAATAGGCGAGGGTGTTTTCCAGCCCCTGCTCGAGGCTCACCTTCGGGGACCAGCCCAGTTTTTTGCGCGCCAGCGTTATGTCCGGCCTGCGGACGCGGGGGTCGTCCTGCGGCAGCGGCTTGTAAACTATTCTGGATTTGCTGCCGCATATGCGCTTGACCGTCCGCGCCAGTTCCAGCATGGTCAGCTCTTCCGGATTACCGAGATTGACCGGCGTGTTCAGGCCGGAGCGCAGCAGGGCGTAAAGGCCGCGCACCAGGTCGTCCACATAACACAGGCTGCGGGTCTGGGAACCGTCCCCGTAAAGGGTCAGCGGCTTGCCGCGCAGCGCCTGGGACATGAAATTGGGAACGGCCCGCCCGTCGTCCAGCCGCATGCGGGGGCCGTAGGTGTTGAATATGCGGACTATGCGCACATCCACGTCGTGAAAGCGGTGGTAGGCCATGGTCATGGCCTCCGCGAAACGCTTGGCCTCATCGTAAACCCCGCGAGGCCCGACCGGATTCACGTTGCCCCAGTAATCTTCCTTCTGGGGGCTGGACTGCGGGTCCCCGTACACCTCGCTGGTGGAGGCGAGCATGAAAACCGCCCCCTTCTCCTTCGCGAGGCCCAGCGCCTTGTGGCTGCCCAGCGCGCCCACTTTCAGCGTGGGGATGGGAAACTTCATGTAATCTATGGGGCTGGCGGGGCTGGCGAAGTGCATGACCGCGTCCAGCCTGCCCGGCACATGGAGGTAGTTGGTGACGTCGT
>CAYPTM010000063.1:0-10101 GCA_964413345.1 uncultured Elusimicrobiales bacterium | reverse complement strand
GTTTCGTAGTTTTTGTCCGATATGACCCAGGGGGAGGAGGGGCCCGCGTGGGCCACGCCTATCGCGACCACTATGTCCGGGGCGGGGAATTCGCTCAGCGCCTGGAAGGAGTGGGCGTAAACCGGGCCGCCGCGCGTTATGTCTATGTGCGGGCAGACGAGGCCGAGGGGCGGTTCCTTTTTAAGCGGCGCGGCCGCGGGGTCTTTCTGGGGACCGGCGGGATTCTTGAAAAAAGAGCCCATAAACTGCGCGAGCTGGAGCCTGTCGTCCGGGTAGGCGAGACCGGCCAGCGTCGCTTTGCGTGCCGGGGCCTTTGCGAATTCATCCAGCACCACCTTGCGCCGCTCCATGGTTTCCGGGGTTTCGAGGAAATAAAACTTCTTGAACTGCTCCACCATGTCGCGCAGGGGGGCGTCGGGGGGCATTTGCCCGGTCTGCTGGAAGATGATGTTCTTTATGTCGGACAGGGTGTTCTGCCCGTCCATGAGCGCGACGAACATCATCGCCGGAGGCGAGATGACCACTACCTGTTCCGTGAGGCCTTCCGTGTCGCGCAGCGCGAACATGGGCTGTTTCTCGTGGCTTATCACGGCGCTTTCCACCGTGCGGCGGAATGCGGGGAGGGGGGCTTCCTTCGGTTCTGCGGAAGGGGTGTTTGCTTCTGTCATGGTTTATCCTTTAAGGCGTAGACTGTAAAACTGTCGTTTCGGAACACTTCCCGGAACTCCCGCGCGTCGCGGGTTATCTGCGGCTGGACATAAAGCAGGTCCGGCAGGACGAAGGAGGAGAGGACGACGTGCGTCACTCCCGTGCGCCGGTAAAAATCAGTGAGTCCATCCCCTGCGTCGTGATAGACAATGGCACGCTTTCCTGACATGAGGGCCAGTGCGCGCGGTTTACGGGCGCAGATAAGTCCGTTTTCCGGCACTTCGCGCCGGAGGAACGTGAACAGCTCCCTGGCCTGAGGCGAATAGACGTCCCAGGGCCTGCGCGATTTTTTCATGGCCCCGTCGTTCATCATCAGGTAGCTCATCGCGGTGGAGAAGGCCAGCAGTCCCATGAGCGTCAGCCCGGCCGGGCGGATAAGTCTTCCCGGGAGGCGCGCTTCCGCCAGTTCATACCCTTTCAGCGAACATAAAAGCAAAAACGGCACCAGCGGAAAAAAATATCTCATCCCGTCCGAGCCTATGAAGAAAGTGCCGGCATAGAGCAGGGCGAACAGGAGTCCAGTTCTCGGCCCGCGGCGGAGTATGGCATAAAAACCCGCGGAACAGAACGCCAGCGCGGCGGAGGCGAGGGCGATTCCGCAGATGTTCAGTATTTCTGAATAGCCGCTGCCGAAAGAGAAGAAGAGGCGCAGATGCTCCCACGGCAGCAGCAGCCGCTGGAGGAAACCGAGGCTTTTGTCCGATAAGGACACCTTGACTTGAGCAAGATAACCCGCGCCTCCTCCCATAATCAATTGCTGTGCTCCATAGGCGGAGAGCATGACTCCAGCTATCGCAATCACGGCTTTTGAAAAGCGTCTGTTTCGCCAGAGGTCCGCTGCGGCCAGGGCGGGAAGCAGAAGCATTCCCTGCGTTCTGGTCCCGGCGGCCAGTGCCGCCGCCGCTGCGGCGGCCAGAGCCAGTTTGGCGCGGGATGCTCCGCCCTCGCCCTCTTCTGTGTTCTCGCAGAGCAGCACTGCCGTCATAAGGAAAAACAGGAACGGGAAGTCCGAATAAAGCGTGTTGCGAAAATCCCAGAACCACGGATTCGCCACGGCGATTGCGGCACCAAGCATGGCGCATTGGGGCGCGAGCCTTTTTTCAAGGAACAGGTACAGCGTGAATATGAACCCGCCGAAAAACAGCGAGCACAGGGCCTTCATTGGCCATAGGTTGAGGCCGAACAGCTTGTAAAGCGGGGCCAGCATAAGCGGAAAGACGGGTGGATAATTCTGCGGCCCCACATACGGATTCAGCGGATTGTAGACATAACCGGTTGTGGCGTAGGATTTCAGTTCCGCTATGTTGCGCGCGTGCATCAGGTATTGCGCGAAATCGTCGAACTGCCATGAATGGCCCCCGTCAAGGGCGAAGAGATAAGCCACCACTGCCGCCACCGACAGCGCCAGCGCGCCGGCGTGCCACCTGTTTTCCGGAATAAGGCCTGTCATCTTTCAGACGCGCAAGCCCCGTCGTGTAACGGGGCTTGCGCATTCAAACCTGCAGCTTGCCTTATATCACCAGCCCGCCGTCAACGGAAAGCACCGTCCCCGTGACGTAGGAGGCTTCGTCGCTTGCCAGGAAGAAATAGGCGTTTGCTATTTCCTCCGGCTTGCCCAGGCGCTGGAGAGGCGTTTTCTCCGCGAGCGCCTGGAGTATTTTTTCCGGCACGGTCTGGACCATTTCCGTCATGGTGTAGCCGGGGGCTACCGCGTTTACGCGGACGCCGCTGCGACCCAGTTCCTTTGCCCAGGTCTTGGTGATGCCGATTATGCCCCACTTGCTGGCGGCGTAGTTGGTCTGGCCCACGTTGCCGTATATGCCGACCACGGAGGAGGTGTTGATGATGCAGCCGCTCTTTTTCTCGCGCATATGCGGTATAACGGCTTTTCCGCAGACGAAGGCGCCCTTGAGGTTGACCGATATGACCGCGTCGAAATCCTTTTCCTCCATCTTCCAGCACATGGCGTCGCGGGTGATGCCGGCGTTGTTTATAAGGCAGTCCACCGCGCCGAATCTGGTTATGACTTCGGCCACGGCCTTTACGGCGGATTCCATGCTGGTCACGTCGCAGACCGCGTGCATGATGTTGTCCGCGCCGTATTTCGCGCCCAGTTCGGCCGCGGTCTTTGACAGCAGCTCCGCCTGCATGTCGAACAGCGCCACTTTCCACGCGCCGCTTTTGAGGAAACGCTCCGCTCCCGCGCGGCCCAGGCCGCGCGCTCCGCCGGTTATGACCACTACTTTCTTGTCCATGACATTCCTCCGTCCCTGTTGAAAATAAAACGTCCCTGCTTCCGGCACTGCATAATCTCTACAAAGCTTTTGACCGGGCCCGCAATGCCCGTCGTTATTTGGCCGCGTAATAGCGGTTGACCAGTTCCTTGAACTGCGGCGTGGCCGACAGGCCCTGCAGGAAATAACCCTCCCCGGTCCTGTCGAAAAGCGCGGGGAAGTTCCTGTAGCCCAGCCGGAACGCCTTTTCCAGCATGGCTAGGGCTTTGGCGCTGTCCGACTGGTAGCTCCAGTAATAGCCCGCCAGGCCGGCGTAGGCTCCGGCGTTGTTCTTGTCCACTTCCAGCGCGTCTGTAAGGTCGCCTTTTGCCTCGGCCCAGCGTTTCATCCGCATAAGCACCCGCGCGCGGGCGTTGCGGACCGCGGCGTCCGCCGGCTCTATCTGGAGCGACTGGTTGTAATCATCCAGCGCGTTGTCGTAATCGCCTTCCCTCGTGTAGGCGTCGGCCCGGGAATGCAGGGCCCTGGCGTCATAGGGGTTTTGCGCGAGCGCCTTGTCGAAATCCTCCCTGGCGGCGGAGAAATTGCCCAGCTTGAGAAAGGCCGTGCCCCGCAGGTAATGGGCGTCTTTTTGTTTCGGGTTAAGTTCCAGCGCGCGGGAGAGGTCCTGCATGACGCACTGGTAATCGCCGGACGCCAGGCAGGCGGCGGCGCGCAGGCCGTAAATGTCCGGGTCGTAAGGGCGCAGTTTTACCGCCGCCGTGTAGTCCGTTTTGGCCCTGGCGTAATCCCCGCCGGCGAAGCGCGTTCCGGCGCGCAGTATCCTGGCCTGCGCGGAGCGCGGGTCAAGCTCTATGGCCGAGGAAAAATCTTTTTCCGCCCCATCCCGTTCCCCAAGACCATAGCGCGCCTGTCCGCGCGCGACGTAAGCGTATGATGAGTCCGGAGCCACCTCCACTGCCCTGTCGCCGCAGGCCAGAGCTTCCCTGTATTTTGAAGCGAGGTTGTAAGCGGAACAAAGCTCTGTCAGCAGGGTCGTGTCGTCCGGGCGCAGGGAAACGAGCTTTTTATAGTCGCGGAGAGAGGCATCGTAATCCCCGGCCTTGCGGAGCAGGGGGGCACGTCCGCCAAGGGCTGTCTCGTTCGCCGGTTCCGCGTTGAGCGCGGCGGAATAATCATCCGCTGCGGGGCCGTCCTGTCCCTGTGAAGCATAGATCGCGGCCCGCTGCAGAAGCGCGGGAACGTAGGAGGGGTCCGCCGCGAGTGCTGAGGTGAAATCGCTCATGGCGATTTTAACCGCGCCGCTTTCAAGGGCCAGCTCGCCGTGCTTGCAGTAATATTTCGCCGCGCTGCCGGGTTCCGCGCGCACTGCCGCGGAGAGGTCGGCGGCGGCTTTTTTGATGTTTCCCGCCGCCTGCCACGCCAGGGCCCGGTTGAAATAGTTTTCGCCCGATTGCGGCGCAAGGTCTACAGCGGCGGTGAAATCCTTTATGGCGTAATCATATTTGCCGGCGGTGTGCCACGCCAGTCCCCTGCTTGCGTAAGCCAGAGCATTTTTGGGCCCAAGTTCCACGGCCTTGTTGAGGTCGGCGAACGCTTTTTCCGCCTGTCCCGTATGGAGATAGGCGGTTCCCCTGTTGGCGTAGGCCGCGCTTCCGCCTATGCCAAGTTTCATGGCCGTTTCGAAATCGGACAGGGCTTCGGCGTATTTCCTGACCTGGAGGTATAGCACACCCCTGCGGTAGTAGGCCGCGCCGGCTCCGGGGGCTTTCCGCACCGCTTCGGTCAGATTGGATATCTGGGCCGCGACATCGCCGCTGTCCGCGCCTATTACAAGTTTCCGTTCCTGCGATGCGCAGCCTGCAAGCAGCATCAGGCACGCGAGGGCCGCTGTTTTTCTCATTTTGTCCTGTTCCGCCTTTTTTCGAGTTCTTTCGCGTTGTCTTCATCGTCGCGCGCGCGGTCATTGTCCCAGCGTTCGCGGTAGGCTTCCGCCCTCGCCCTGAACAGGGCGGGGTTTTCCGGGTCCAGCCTGATGGCGCGGTTCAGGTCCGCTATCGCGTTCATATATTGCTTCGCTTTCATGTTCAGGTTTGCGCGCGCCTCGAGCCATCTCGGGTTGGAATCGTCCGCCGCTATGGCCTTGTCCAGGTCGTCCAGCGCCCACGCCGCCTGACCCTGAAGAAGGCGCACAAGTCCCCTGTTGCCCAGCAGTACCGGGCTCTTGGGGTCCGCGCCCGCCGCCGTGTTCAGGTCCGCTCCGGCGTTTGCGAAATCTCCAAGTTCCGCGTAGACCAGTGCGCGTGTGGCGGCAGGAACGGCGGAAGTCTTGTCCATCCCGGCGGCTTTTCCCAGGTCCGACATGGCGTCGTCCAGTCTGGACATCCGTGCGTTGGCCAGGCCGCGCAGGGCCAACGCCGTGACATTCGCGGGATTTTTCGCCAGCGCGGCGTTGAAATCGTCCGCCGCTTCCTTGTACCGCCGGGTGTTGAGGTAAAGCTGTCCCCTGAGCAGGAAAGGCTTGTCCGATGATGCGTCCGCAGCTATGGCCTTGCCGAGCAATTTTTCCCTTATTGAGGGGTCCTGCGTGACTTCCGCCTGCGCGAGGAGTGTCTTCTGCCGGGTGGCGTCCGCTGCGGGTTCCGCGACGTTTGCCCCTGTTCCTTCCGCTGCGGCGTCCCTTGGCGGCGTTTTGCCCGAAACGACGTAAGCGAGCGTGGCCGCTTCGGCCTTGAAGCGGGAGCGGGAACAAGGTTGTATGGCCTGGGAGACAGAGAGTTCCCGGTCTCCGCTGGCTGTGTCTATCTGGCGGAGTTCAAGCGTGCAGCGCGAACCTTTCCTTTCCAGCCTGCCGATGAAAACGGTTTTGACGTTCAGCCTCTTTCCCGTGGAGGACGCGCATTCTTCGGAAAAACAGGGGAAGGGCTGGCGCTGCGTGTCGTCCCTGGAGGTTTTGACCACGGTATATTTTCCGGCTTCCAGCAGCTTGGCCCGGAATGCTGTGGCGAAGGAGGCCGAATCCGCGTCCGAAACCGATGCTCCCGATGAAAAGTCCAGCACGGCGGCTGCCTGCCAGTCCATGGCCGCGTGGGTCCGGGCCGGGATGAGCGCCAGCAGGGCGAGGGCCAGCTTTACCACTGGAATTTCCTTGCCGCCACAGCGTGATACTCCTTGGTTTTCGAGAAGTGGAACAACGGGTCTTTCTGATTCTGCGCGGCGGCGTTTATCTCATCCGGGGACATGCCGTTCCTGGCCGCGAGGGCCAGTTCCCTGGCGGCATCCGACGCGGCTTTGCCGCGCAGCCACGCCAGCCGGGCGAGTGAAAGGTGCGGAGGTGCCGCTTTCGGGTCAAGCTTAAGGGCGGCTTTCAGGTCGGCTTCGGCTGAGGCGTAACGGCCCAGCCGCAGTTTAGCTTCTCCGCGTCCCGCAGGAATCAGCCAGTCCTTCTTGTTCAGCGCGGCGGCCTTGTCGTAATCAGCTATGGCTTCAGCATATTCCCCGGCCAGGCTTCTGACCGCGCCTCTCTTCATATAGATGACGTAGTCGCGGGGGGCGGTTTTTTCAGCGGCGTCATAATCGGCCACGGCGTCCCTGTATAACCCGAGTTCGGCCAATGCCTTCGCGCGGTACATCAGGGCGGCGGTGTTAGCCGGATTCCTGTTAATGGCCTTGCTGAGGCTGCACACTGCCTCGTCCCTTCGGCCAAGCTGAAGCTGTGCTATGCCGCGCTTGTAATGCAGGCGCGGATTTTCCGGTGAAAGCTTCACCGCTTCAGCGTAGGGCTGGTCGGCTTTGGCCGGCAGGCCGGCCTTCATGTAAAGGTCCGCTTCGTTTTCGAAATTCTGTGCCGTCGCCGCGCCGAGTTCTATCGCCCTGGCATAATCGCGCGCGGCCAGTATGCTTTTGTCCATGGCGGCATAGGCCGCCGCCCGTTTCTCGAACAGGGGGGCGGTGCCGGGATGTTTTTTGATAAGGGCCGTGATGCAGTCCGCCTTCGCTTTGGGGGCCAGCGCGGCGCAGGTTTTTGCCGCAGAAAGGTCCGCGCCGAGCGCGTCGACGCGGAACGGGAACGCCAGTATCATGGCGGCCAGCGCCAGTTTCGGGAAAGCGGTGTTCATAATAGAGATTTTAGCAGAAATGCCGCGCGGAAGGGGTTGCGCGGCAGCGTCCATCATAGGTACTATTTTATTTGCGGTGAAAACCGCTTGGAGGACCTGATGAAAAAAATCGGATTTGCCGTTTCTCTTGCCATTCTGCTGTCCGCCGGGTTTTGGGCCCCGGCTTTCGCCGGAGGCAAGGTGCTGGTGGTGCAGAGCTACCATAAAGGATATGTCTGGACCGATTCCCTGCAGGGCGGGATAGACGAGGCCCTGTCAAAGTCCGGTGCTGAAGTGGAGGTGGTTTATCTAGACGCCAAGCGCCATCCCGCCCCAGCCGCCGTCCGCAAGGCCGCGCAGGCCGCGCGCGCCCGGCTGGATGCGTTCAAGCCGGACGTTATCCTTGCCGCCGATGACCAGGCGCAGGAGTATTTTGCCGGCGAGGTGGCCTCTTCCGGGCTGGCGAAGGTGGTTTATTGCGGCGTTAATGGCGATGCGGGCAAGTACGGCTATCCTTCCAAAAACGCCGTGGGCATAGTGGAAAAGGCATACGTGGCGGAACTGGGCGCGTTGCTTTCCTCCCTGCGCGACAATATCCGCACCGTGGTCGTATTGTCCGACAAGAATCCTTCCTCCTCCCTCACCATAAAGAGCATAACCTCCGAAAACAATCTGCCCTTCAAAATTGCCGCCGTGGTGCAGGTGCCCTCTCTGGCGGAATGGAAAAAGGCCGTTGTTTACTGGCGCGGCAGGGCCGACGCGGTCATAGTGGCCAATTACGCCGCCCTTCAGGATGGAAAGGATATGGCGGATATGTCCTCCGTAATG
The DNA here is from genome assembly GCA_964413345.1 of uncultured Elusimicrobiales bacterium. Taxonomy (GTDB): domain Bacteria; phylum Elusimicrobiota; class Elusimicrobia; order Elusimicrobiales; family Elusimicrobiaceae; genus CAYPTM01. The sequence goes on along the minus strand of CAYPTM010000063.1, from coordinate 2,234 downwards.
GAATGGACGGCGGCCAACGCGCAGATGCCCGTCGCCGCGCTTCACGATTTTGCGGTAAGGGACGGATCCCTGTGCTCCGTTTCCGTTTCCGCCCGGGAGCATGGTCTTGCCGCGGGCATACTGGCCTCGGACCTGCTGAGCGGAAAACCCATGACCCTTCTTTCTCCCGTCGAGGAAAAACCGCTGTCCATGGTTAACCTCGCGGCTGCGGAGCATTTTGGCGTGCGGAATGTGGCGGCACTGGCCTCCGCGGACAGCATATACGCCGTCAAGGCCGATGGCGCCCTGATGCTTGCCGTGGCCAAGGCCAAGGCGGAGGCCCTTCTGGACAGGATGACCGCGGCCGCCGAAACCGCAGCCGGCCGTCTGTCCGGCGGCGTGCGCGGTCCGCAGGTCCGCGCGGCGCTGAGGGAGCTGTGCGCGTCCGTTCCGTTCTCCATAGACTGCACCGCGGTGGACGGGTCCGGCGTGATGGTGACCATAGAGCCGCCAGCATATGCGGCGCACGAGGGTTCAAAGATAGCGGGGCAGGAGCACATGGTGCGCATGTACGCCTCAAAAGCTCCGGTGATGAGCGACACCTTCCGGTCAGTCGAAGGCGACAACGCCGTGGATCTGGCATATCCGTTTTTGAACAAGGACGGCAAAGTGGAGGCGTCCGCCAGTCTGCTCCTTAAGCCCGAGGGCCTCTTCAAGGCCGTGGATGAAGCTTTCATAACCGACCGGGACGTAAAATTCTGGGCGGCGCAGGTCAACGGCAGGATTATTTATGACCGGGACGCTCCGCAGATAGGCCTCATGTTGTTTTCCGACCTGGTCTATACGCAGGTTCCTTCTCTGCAGGCGTTCGCAAAGAAGATGGTGGCCGGGGAAAAGGGCACCGGCACATATGAGTTCTTCCCCGCTATGGATGACCATGATAACACGGTGGGCAAGCTGGCCCTGTGGGATACGGTGGGCCGCTTCGGAACGCAGTGGCGGCTGATTCTTTCCGGGCTGGATGGAAAGCCCGCGCGGTGATTTTCGTTGGGCCTTGCGGAACTTGCAATCAGGAGCAAGGCTATATTTAGCGACGCGCTGAAAGCGCTCGCGGCCTAAAGGGGGTTTGTTAACGCATGCGTATAATCGAACAGCATGAATGCCCTGGAGAGGAACAGGCTCTTGAGGCGTTCCACAGAATACTTGAGAAGGAGGGCGTGACCTACCTGATACTTCGCCACGGTGAGGGCGAGGAAGCAAAGATAAGGGAGGTTTTGAGCGTAGCGGATAACGTTACCGGGATGGGCGAGTACAAGGTCGTCCTTATCAAAGATAAGACGTTCCTGAACTATCAGCCCATAGTTGACATGTTCGGCCCGGACAGGAACAAGGCCCTGTTTGTCCGCACACGCAAGAAAAAAGAGCCCCGATACAGCAAGCCGTATTCGCTGGAAGAGATTGACACTACGGAAGACATGCTTGAGGCGTTTGAGTCCATATAACGCCGTTCAGGCATAACAGGCAGGCGGCCAGGCCCCTGCCCCTACTGCACACGCCGCTCATACGCGGCGTGTGTGTTTTTTTGCCCCCGCGCCAGAGCTATGCTCTGGCCTGGGGGCAAGAAAAACATTGGAGGGCTGACCCGCACCCCTCCCAGTGTCCCTGTCCTCCGGAGAGGGCAGGATGAGTACGGAATCATCATCGGGGTAGCTGTCTAAAAGACTATTCTGCATTTCCAGCTTGTTTTGCTTGTTACGGGTATGGCTCTGCGGTAGATGAGGCGAAACAAAAAACACGTTCCGATTGGAACGTGTTTTTATGTTTAAAGCTTTATTCGCTCGGCGGCTAGGGGCTCCAGTTCGGGGTGAAGCACTTGCCGGGCAGGGAGGTGATTGTGTGCGGCGCGCTTCCGTCGGCGTCCATGACGTATATCTCCCTTTTGTTGTGGCGGGTGGAGGTGAAGGCTATGAAGCGTCCATCCGGGGACCAGCTCGGGTTTTCATTCTTGCCTGCGTTCTTTGTCAATTGGCGGAGCTGATTGCCCGTTATGTCGATAAGCCAGATGTCCATTTCCTCGCGGGGGCTCTGCCTGCCTGCGAAAACAATCCATTCCCCGCTGGGGGACCATTTCGGGGAGTCGCACCAGTTGAGGCGCGTCAGGCGGCGGGTCTGGCACGTCTCAAGCTCCATGACGAAAAGCAGGGGGGAGCCGCTTCTGTCAGAAGTGTAGGAAATGTATTTTCCGTCCGGCGAGA
>CAYPTM010000062.1:0-10176 GCA_964413345.1 uncultured Elusimicrobiales bacterium | reverse complement strand
TCAGAGCGCACGCTTGATAAGCGTGAGGTCGGTGGTTCGATCCCACCTGGGCCCATTCCAAGCCAATTTTTTTAGGGGCTGTAGCTCAGCTGGGAGAGCGCCTGCTTTGCAAGCAGGAGGCCACCGGTTCGATCCCGGTCAGCTCCACCATGCGGCAATTTCACAGATTTTTGTTCTCTGACAATCGGGGGTTTATGTACCGCTCTTCGTCATTCTCCTTAGGGAGTTGAGGCGCGTGAGCATAAACCGACAAGAAATAGAAAGCCAAAGCGTCTTTAAGTAGTAAAGAAGCACCATGAAGAAGTGCATTAGTAAGCCGCAAACCATGCAAGTAGCGCGTGGTTTGCCGGATTGAAGAATATGGTCAAGCTACAAGGGTGTATGATGGATGCCTTGGCGCCAGAAGTCGATGAAGGACGTGGTAAGCTGCGATAAGCTACGGGTAGGAGCACGCATCCTGTGATCCGTAGATCTCCGAATCGGGAAACCGGTATGGGCGAGAGCCCATGCATCTTGCAGGGAAGGAGTGGCTTTAGGGCCACTAGGTACCTGCCTGAAGACAACCCCGGGAAGTGAAACATCTCAGTACCGGGAGGAAAAGAAATCAAAGAGATTCCCTTAGTAGTGGCGAGCGAAAGGGGAACAGCCCAAACCGTTCTACGCGCAATATCTGTGAGCGAAAGTTCCGCGGATATCGCGCGTAGGGCGGGGTTGCAGGGTCCGTCCGATGTAGAATCAGGGAGTTACAAACCGCTAGTTAGCCGAACTGTTTGGAAAGTCAGACCATAGAAGGTGACAGTCCTGTAGGCGAAAACGAAACGGCTCCCGACGGATACCTAAGTATCGCTGGGCACGTGAAATCCGGCGAGAATCTGGGGAGACCACTCTCCAAGGCTAAATACTTTCTGGCGACCGATAGTGAACAAGTACCGCGAGGGAAAGGCGAAAAGAACCCCTGACGGGGAGTGAAATAGAACCTGAAATCGTACATCTACAAACTGTGGAAGCGCTATGCCATGACCGCAAGGGAATGGAATGCGCGACCGCGTGCCTGTTGAAGAATGATCCAGCGACTTACCGGGCCGAGCAAGGTTAAGGGCTGCATGAAAGTGCAGTCCGGAGCCGTAGCGAAAGCGAGTCCTAATAGGGCGATAGTTCGACTCGGTAGACCCGAAGCCAAGTGATCTAACCCTGGACAGAGTGAAGCCCATGTAACAGTGGGTGGAGGCTCGAAGTGTTGAACGTTGAAAAGTTCCTACATGAGCTGGGGTTAGGGGTGAAAGGCCAATCGAACTTGGTGATAGCTGGTTCTCCCCGAAATAGCTTTAGGGCTAGCGTCGTAATTTAAACCATGGGGGTAGAGCACTGAATGATGTAGGCTCCGCGACCCGGGGTCCGAACTCAATCAAACTCCGAATACCAAGGTGTACATTACGGCAGTCAGTTCGTGAGGGATAAGCTTCACGTGCAAGAGAGAAACAACTCAGACCTTCGACCTAGGTCCCAAAGTTTGCGCTAAGTGGTAAAGGATGTGGATTCGCATAAACAGCCAGGAGGTTGGCTTAGAAGCAGCCATCCTTCAAAGAGTGCGTAACAGCTCACTGGTCTAGTGAATCTGCGCCGAAAATTACACGGGGCTAAGCGCGACACCGCAGTCAAGGATTGTGCAGAACGCGAGTTCTGTATAGTGGTAGGGGAGCGTTCCCATCTGCAGCGAAGGCATACCGTAAGGAGTGCTGGAGCGATGGGAAGTGAGGATGCTGGAATAAGTAGCGATAAGGAAAGTGAGAATCTTTCCCGCCAAAAACCTAAGGGTTCCTTGAGCAACGTTCGTCGGCTCAGGGTCAGTCGGGCCTAAGCTGAGGCCGAAAGGCGTAAGCGAAGGACATCCGGTTAATATTCCGGAACTATGATGGAAGCGTTCGTACCCAAGTGGGGACGCAGAAGGGTAAGTCGTCCAGGTTAAGGTTGTCCTGGTCCAAGGTCGTAGGTGTGGAGTGGCAGGCAAATCCGCCATTTCGTCAAGCCGAAAACTGAGTGCGACTGCGGGGTAACACCCGTGGGAAGCGACCCAACCACGCTGCCAAGAAAAACCTCGTGGGGAGTTGCCATCATAACCGTACCGTAATCCGACACAGGTGGGTGGGGTGAAAATCCTAAGGCGCGCGAGATAACCGCACGTTAAGGAACTAGGCAAAATAGTCCCGTAACTTCGGAAGAAGGGATACCCAGGAAGGGTGCCGCAAGGTACTTGGAATGGGTCGCAGTGAAAGGGGCACCGTGACTGTTTAACACAAACTTAGGGCTCTGCTGAAATCACAAGATGATGCATAGGGCCTGATGCCTGCCCGGTGCTGGAAGGTCAAGGGGAGAGGTCAACCGCAAGGTGAAGCTTCGAACTTAAGCCCCAGTAAACGGCGGCGGTAACTATAACCGTCCTAAGGTAGCGAAATTCCTTGTCGGGTAAGTTCCGACCTGCACGAATGGCATAACAAAGGTGCCGCTGTCTCAACGGCGGACTCGGCGAAATTGTGGTGCAAGTGAAGACGCTTGCTAGACGCAACAAGACGAAAAGACCCTGTGGAGCTTTACTGTAACTTGTCATTGAATTACGATTTTGAATGCGTAGAATAGGTGGGAGGCTTTGAGACCGTCCTCGAGGGGGCGGTGGAGCCAGCAGTGAAATACCACCCTTTTGGAATTGTGATTCTAACCTACAGCCGTATATCCGGCTTGGGGACAGTGGCAGGCGGGCAGTTTGACTGGGGCGGTCGCCTCCCAAAAGGTAACGGAGGCGTTCCAAGGTTCCCTCAGGTCGAATAGAAATCGACCGGCGAGTGCAAGGATAGAAGGGAGCTTGACTGTGAGGCCGACGGGCCGAGCAGGTGCGAAAGCAGGACCTAGTGATCCGGTGGACCAGTGTGGGATGTCCATCGCTCAACGGATAAAAGCTACCCCGGGGATAACAGGCTGATCGGGCCCAAGAGTTCACATCGACGGCCCGGTTTGGCACCTCGATGTCGGCTCATCGCATCCTCCCGCTGAAGCAGGTGGGAAGGGTTGGGCTGTTCGCCCATTAAAGCGGTACGTGAGCTGGGTTCAGTACGTCGTGAGACAGTACGGTCTCTATCTGTTGTGTCCGTAGGAAACTTGAGAGGAGCTGGCCACAGTACGAGAGGGCCTGGCTGGACGAACCTCCCGTGTACCAGTTATCGTGCCAACGGTACGGCTGGGTAGCGGTGTTCGGTAGGGATAAACGCTGAAAGCATATAAGCGTGAAACCCGCCTCAAGATTAGGTTTCCCTTCTCTGTCGCAAGACAGAGGCTCAAGGCCACTAGAAGACTACTAGTTTGATAGGCCGGGGCTGTAAGCGCCGTAAGGCGTTCAGGCAACCGGTACTAATCGGCCGCGAGGCTTGGCCGTATTCTTCGATCCAAAATGCACAATGCTTTGGTTTTCGTTTCTTGTCACCCCGGAAGTTTTCCGGGAGCAAAGTTTTTGTCCGCAAACGGGCAGGAATGAGATTGGTGATTATTCCGACAGGGTCACACCCGTTCCCATTCCGAACACGGAAGTTAAGCCTGTCAGGGCCAATGGTACTAGCGCCCATCTCGGCGCTGGGAGAGTAGGTCGTCGCCGGTCTCATCCCTGCTCGTTTGCAACAAAATCCCCGATTCAGATTTTGCTCTATAACTTGAGCCAGTCAGCTTTGCCTTATTAGATTTGAACAGTCGTTGGGTAAATAGTATAATAAGGTATAGGTTGGCAGACTCAAGTTTTTTTTTGTCTTTTTGATTTGCGCAGGCCGCCATTTTCCCGGCAGGGAACTTAGGGCGGGCTGCTAGTTGTTGTCTAAAACAGATTTGTTGCCGTCCGAAAGGGCGGCGCAAAAAAGCAATACTTATGAACCTGACAAAAGATCAGAAAAAAGAAAGGTCGACGAAATTAGCAGAAGAGTTCAAGGGCGCCTCTAGCATTTTCTTCGCGTCTTACCAGGGCCTGAAGTTTCAGGATCTGGCCGGGCTGAGGGAAAAGCTGGCACCCGCTCAGTGCAAGTTTACGGTGACGAGGAACAGCATCGTAAACCATGCGCTGAAGGGCGCTGGAGTGCCCGCCTCTCCGAACGCTGCGATAGCAAAAGGACCCACCGCGATAGCCATCCAGAAAACTGGTGACATCGTGGAGGCCGCGCGCGTTCTTGTGGCGTTTGAAAAGGGCAATCCGGCTCTTAAACTCAAAGGCTGCTATTCGTCAAGCACCTGGTTCACCACAGACGAGTGCAAGCGTCTTGCGACGCTTGGGACCAAGACTGAGATGGTGGCGCAGCTGCTGGGAGCCCTGCAGGGCAACCTGACGGCGGCCGCTGGAGTTCTCCAGGCCCCGATACGCGACTTCGCGTATGTACTTAAAGCCGTGGAAGAGAAGAATAAGGCTGGCGTAACTGCCGCCTAAGCGCTTCTTTTTACCGCGCTGAAAATCATGCAGTTGGTAGTCCGAAAGGATAAACGCGTGCCGTACCGCGATGGCGGATGGGCCGGCTTAAAACCGTGAACGCGGCTACCCAAAAAACCGGAGGATAGAAACAAATGGCTGCAAAGCTTAGCAAAGACGAGATGGTTGATAGCATCGCCAACATGACCGTTCTTGAGCTCTCCGAGCTCGTTAAGGCGATTGAAGACAAATTCGGCGTCAAGGCCGCTCCCGCCATGGGCGCGATGATGGCCGCTCCCGCCGCTGGCGGAGCCGCTGCCGCTGTCGCCGAGAAGACTGAGTTTACCGTCGTCCTCGCCGGCATCGCCGACGCTTCCAAGAAAATCAATGTGATCAAGGTCGTGAAGGACCTCACCGGCCTCGGTCTCAAAGAAGCGAAGGACCTCGTGGAAGGCGCCCCGAAGCCGATTAAAGAGAATGTCGAAAAGGCCCAGGCCGAAGAGCTCAAGAAGAAGCTCACCGAAGCCGGCGCCACTGTCGAGCTTAAGTAAGGCCCGATTGTCCGCGACATACAGACACTGAAAGGCTTATCAACGCCCAGCCCCTTTTAAGGGGGCTGGGCCGTCGTCGGCAAAAAATACCAATACGGGCGCGCGCCAGTTTTTCTTAAATTTTTTTACGTTACCCCGCAGAGGGAGAGGCCAGATGAAACAGCTAAATTTCGCTAAAATACCCCAGACGCTTAAACTGCCCAATCTTCTCGCAATGCAGAAGCAGTCCTTCGAGGACTTCCTTCAGCTGGATGTAAGCCCCAGCGACAGGAAAATACAGGGCTTGCAGGCCGCTTTCCTTGACGTTTTCCCCATCGAAGCTCCGGACGCCAGCATGAAGCTGGAGTTCAGCCGCTATGAACTCGGAGCCACAAATTATGTCAGCCCCGAAGAAGCCGCTATCCGCGGAGGCACATTCGACGCCCCGCTCAAGGCCTGGCTGACCCTCACTGTTTTCGGAAAGAACGGCAAGGTCAAGGAGAAGAAGGAACAGGACGTTTCACTGTGCAATGTGCCGCTCATGACACCCAGCGGCTGTTTCGTTTTCAACGGCGCGGAGCGCGTCATCGTCAGCCAGCTGCACCGCTCGCCCGGCGTTATTTTCGAGGAAGACGAGGAGAAGAAGCAGTCCACCCTCGGCAAGCAGCTTTATTTCGCGCGCATCATCCCCTACCGCGGCGCCTGGGTCGAGTTCGAGTTCGATCTCGCCAACGTTCTCTGGGTCCGTCTGGACCGCAAGAAAAAAATTCTGGCCTCCACTTTCCTGCGCGCCTGTGGCCTGGAAACCAATTCCGAGATACTCAAGACCTTCTATACCTGGGAAGAAATCCCCGTCGACGCCGACAAGCCGGAGCTGGTCATCGGCCGCTACTGCGTCGAGGACGTTTTCGACAAGCCGACCGGCGAGGTTCTCTGGAACCTTGACGACAAGGCCACCGTTCCCATCGACGACAAGGCGTTCAAGACTTTCGTGGACAAGGGCATCAAGTCGCTGAAGCTTATCACCGGCGATCCCCGCAAGGAAGCCCCCGCGATTCTTCTCACGCTCGAAAGCCGCAAGGAAGTCAGCAAGAGTTCCAAGGAAGCCCAGAAGGAAATATACAAGAAGCTCCGCGGACAGGATTTCATCGTTGAAAACCAGGCCGAGCAGTTCCTCGATAACCTGATTTTCAAGAATCTCCGCCGCTACGACCTCAGCTTCGTGGGCCGCTACAAAATATACAAGAAGCTCAAGCCGATGTACGAACTTCTTGAGAAAATCGACTCCAAGCGTTTCTCCACCCCGCAGGAGAAGCGCCGCCTGCTCGCGCTGGAAGATATCATCGTCACCCTCAAGTACCTGCTCGCCCTGAACGCCGGCGTAACCTTCGTCGAAGTCAACGGCAAGCGCTACAACTTCGAAGTCGACGATATCGACCATCTCGGCAACCGCCGCGTCCGCGGCATCGGCGAACTCCTTGAAAACCAGGTCCGCGTGGGCCTGGCCCAGATGTCCCGCACCATCCGTGACAGGATGAACCGTGAGGACGACAAGATAAGCCCCCGCACGCTGGTCAACTCCCAGCCGGTGCAGGCAATAATAAGGAAGTTCTTCGGAACCTCTCAGCTCTCCCAGTTCATGGACCAGATAAACCCGTTGGCCGAACTGACCCACAAACGCAGAATGTCGGCCCTGGGCCCTGGCGGTCTTAACCGCAAGCGCGCGGGCTTCGAAGTCCGCGACGTGCACCACACGCACTACGGCCGCATCTGCCCGATTGAGACGCCCGAAGGTCCGAACATCGGTCTTATCACCTCGTTGGCCTGCTACGCCAAGGTGAACGAATACGGCCTGCTTGAGGCTCCTTACCGCCGCGTGGTCAAGAGCAAGATGACCCGCGAGCACGACTATCTCACGGCTGACCGGGAAGACGAGCACAAGGTCGCGCAGGCCAATGTGCCCAGCGACGGTGAAGGCGTTATCCGCAAGGAAGCCGTCTGCCGCCACCGCTCCGATTACCCGCTGGTGAAGCCCGAGGAAATTTCCTATATGGACGTTTCCCCGCTGCAGGTGGTGTCCGTTTCCGCGGCTCTTATACCGTTCCTGGAACACGACGACGCCAACCGCGCGCTGATGGGCTCCAACATGCAGCGCCAGGCTGTTCCCCTGCTCCAGCCGGAATTCCCGCTGGTCGGCACCGGCATCGAGGCTAACGTGGCCCGCGATTCCGGCGCGTGCGTGACCGCTTCCCGCGCGGGCAAGGTGATCTTCTCCTCCGGCGACACCATCGCCATCCAGCCGGACGACGAGCGCCCGCCGAAGGTGGACATTTACAAGCTTATAAAGTACAAACGTTCCAACCAGGATACCTGCGTCAGCCAGCGTCCGCTGGTCAGCTCGGGTGACAAGGTGGAGGCCGGGGATATCCTGGCCGACGGTCCCGCAACCAATGACGGCAAACTGGCGCTGGGCCGCAACCTGCTGGTCGGTTTCATGAGCTGGGAAGGCTTCAACTATGAAGACGCCATCCTGGTTTCGGAGAAGCTGGTGAAGGAGGATGTGTTCACCTCCATCCACCTGCATGAATTCGAAGTCGAGGCGCGCAGCACCAAGCTGGGCGCCGAAGAAATCACCCGCGACATCCCCAACGTCGGCGCGGATGCTCTCGCCAACCTTGACGAGCACGGCGTGGTGATGTCCTCCACGACCGTGGTCCCCGGCGATATCCTTGTCGGAAAGGTTACGCCCAAGGGCGAGTCCCAGATGACCCCCGAGGAACGTCTCCTTAAGGTCATCTTCGGCAAGAAGGCCGAGGACGTGGTTGACGCCTCCCTGCGCGTGCCGCCGGGCGTGTCCGGCAAGATACTGGGCACCCGCGTGTTCGTGCGCAAGGAAAAGCTGACCCTGCCCGAGAAGAAGATGCGCATCGAGGAAGTGGAGAAGAACCTTGAAAACACCCTCGAGGCGGTCAAGAGCCAGCGCAAGGCCGCGCTGGAAACGATTCACGAGAACGTAAAGAACCCCGCGCAGCGAGAGAAGGAAGAGAAGGCCATCACCCGCTTCTTCGACATGATGGAGAAGAAGGCGCAGGAAGATTACGAGCGCGAGAAAGTGCTGCTGGAGAAGGACGACGAGCTTGCGGTTACCGTCAACAAGGCCGTTAAAGTATACGTAGCGGCCAAACGCAAACTGCAGGTCGGCGACAAGCTTTCCGGCCGGCACGGAAACAAGGGTGTCGTGGCAAAAATCCTGCCGGAAGAGGACATGCCCTTCCTGCCGGACGGCACGCCGCTTGACGTCATCCTTTCCCCGCTGGGCATCCCTTCCCGCATGAACGTCGGGCAGCTGCTGGAAACCATGCTGGGCTGGGCCGGACGCCAGCTTGACACGCAGATGGTCTGCCCCGTGTTCGACAGCGCGAGCGAAGATGAAGTCCGCGCCAAGGTCCATGAGGCCAAGGCCGAGCTCCGCAAGAAAGGGGCGCCGGAAAAATACCTGCCGGACGATGACTGCCGCATCCAGCTGTTCGACGGGCGCACCGGCAACGCGTTCAATGAAAAGATTACCGTGGGCTGCATTTACATAATGAAGCTCATCCACCTGGTGGAAGACAAAGTGCACGCCCGCTCCACGGGCCCGTACAGCCTTATCACCAGGCAGCCTCTGGGCGGCAAGGCCCAGTTCGGCGGCCAGCGCTTCGGCGAAATGGAAGTCTGGGCCATCGAAGGTTACGGCGCCACATACACGCTGCAGGAATTCCTGACCGTGAAGTCGGACGACTTTGTGGGCCGCACCAAGATGTACGAAGCCATTATCAAGGGCGAGGCGCCCCAGCAGCCGGGTGTGCCTGAATCGTTCCGCGTGCTCATCAAGGAATTGCAGTCCCTTGGCCTGAGCGTGGAGCTTTTGAAGGCCGAAGAGGACGGCGGGAGTGATCCCGCCGCCCCCAAGGCCGAGAAGAAATCCAACAAGGAAACGGCCAGCAAGGCTTAGCCCCGGGAGGCCATACAGATGCTAGGAACAACAGCAAAGACAGCTTCCACCACCACCAAGAAGATCCGGAAGGTCGGCGATTCTAACGTCAACACGTTTGACGCCGTCAAGCTGGCCATCGCGAGCCCTGAGCAGATCAGGTCCTGGTCCAGCGGCGAAGTAAAGAAGCCCGAGACCATCAACTACCGCACGCTCAAGCCCGAGCGCGACGGCCTGTTCTGCGAGCGCATTTTCGGACCCACCAAGGACTACGAATGCTCCTGCGGCAAGTACCGCTGGGTAAAGTTCAAAGGCATGGTCTGCGACCGCTGCGGCGTCGAGATAACCGAAAGCAAGGTTCGCCGCGAACGCATGGGCCACATAGACCTGGCCGTGCCCGTGGCGCATATCTGGTTCCTCCGCAAGACGCCCTCCCGCATCGGCATCCTTCTCGATATGAAGGCCACCGACCTCGAGCGCGTCGTCTATTACGCCAGCTACGCCGTGCTTGAGGACGTGGTAGACCCCGTCACCAACAAGCCGGAGCTCCGCCGCTGCGACCTCCTTGCCGGAGAGCAGCTCAAGGAAGCCCGCAAGAAATACGGCACCAAGCTTAAAGTGGGCATCGGCGCGGGCGCAATCCGCACCCTGCTGGAAGGCGTGAATTTCGAAGAGGAAATAAAGAAGCTCCTCGAGGACCTCAAGGTCACCCAGAGTGACGTGGAGCGCGCAAAGCATCTGCGCCGCCTGAAAATACTTACAGAATTCAAGGAAAGCGGCAACAGGCCGGAGTGGATGATTCTCAACATCCTTCCCGTCATCCCGCCCGACCTTCGCCCGCTCGTTCCGCTGGAAGGCGGCCGTTTCGCCACCTCCGACCTTAACGACCTGTACCGCAGGATAATAAACCGCAACAACCGCCTCAAACATATCGAGGCCCTGCGCGCGCCGGAAGTGATGGTCTACAACGAGAAGCGCCTCCTCCAGGAAGCTGTGGACGCCCTTATAGAGAACGGCGCCCGCGGCAAGTTCTTCATCGGAGCCGGCGGCCGCCCGCTCAAGTCCCTTTCCGACATCATCAAGGGCAAGCACGGACGCTTCCGCCAGAACCTGCTGGGCAAGCGCGTCGACTATTCCGGCCGTTCCGTTATCGTCGTCGGCCCCAGCCTCAAGCTCAACCAGTGCGGTCTGCCCAAGCAGATGGCGCTTGAACTGTTCAAGCCCTTCATCATCGGCGAGCT
>CAYPTM010000061.1:0-10201 GCA_964413345.1 uncultured Elusimicrobiales bacterium | reverse complement strand
GCAAAATACTAAAAACTTGTTCATGAGCGTTTTTCCTCCGTCACCATCGACGGATTTTGTCATGCGAATTTTTGAAAAGAAACCTGTCCCCTGTAACGTCATTCTAGCATAAGGGAAAAATAAAAACCGGGGCGGCTGGCGCCCCGGTTTTGTCGCTTAAGTCTGGCTTTTTGCTTATTTGCGGGCCATGTTTTTCTTGATGACCTTGGCCAGCCTCTTGATGCCTTCCTCTATCTCGTCCGGCGTGGGATAGGAGAAGTTCAGGCGCATGGTGTTCTTGCCGTGGCCGTCGCAGTGGAAGGCGGAGCCGATGACGTAGGCCACGTTTTCCTGCACTGCCTCGTAGAACATCTCGTCCGCGTTCATGTGCTCGGGCAGCTTCACCCACAGGAAGAGGCCGCCTTCGGGGCGCGTCCAGGTCACGCCCTCGGGCATGTGGTTCTTGAGCGCTTCGAGCATGGCGTCGCGTTTTTTCTTGTAAATCTTGACGGTCTTCTGCAGGTGGGCCTTCATGTGTCCGCCGCGCAGGAATTCCGCCGCCACCATCTGGTTGAGCGAGCTGCTGCACAGGTCCAGCGTCTGCTTGAGGATGGTCATCTTGCGGATAACGGCCTCGTGGCCGACGATGAAGCCCAGCCGCAGGCCGGGGGCCAGCGTCTTGGAGAAGGTGAACAGGCTTATTACGTTGCCGGTCATGTCCATCTTGTAGAGCATTTCCGGCGCCTTGCCCTCGAAGCGTATCTGGCGGTAGGGCGAATCTTCCACTATGATGATGTCGTACTCGTTGGAGAGGCTGATGAGCTCCTCGCGCCGCTTCTGCGAGAGGGTTACGCCGCTGGGGTTCTGGAAGTCGGGCACCAGGTACGCGAACTTGTAGTGCTCCTCCTCCTGCCGCAGCTGCTTGAGCGTGCGCTCGAAATCTTCAGTGCAGATGCCTTCATCATCGGCCTTGATGCCCAGCAGCTTCGCGCCGTAAGAGTTGAAGACTTGCAGGCCGCCGATGTAGGTGGGCAGCTCCACGAGGACGGGGTCCGTCGGGTCGATGAAAGTCTTGCCCACGAGGTCCAGCGCCTGCTGGCTGGCCGTGGTTATAAGGATGTTCTCCGGGCCGACCAGAAGGGCCTCTTCCTCACGCAGCATGCGGATTATCTCGTTCTTCAGTTCGGGAAGGCCTTCGGTGGGGCCGTACTGGAGGGCGACGCGCGAGTTGTTCTTCATCAGGTCGACGGTTATCTGGTTGATGGTGTCGATGGGGAAAGTTTGCGGGTCGGGCAAACCCCCGGCGAAAGAAATTATTTCCGGTTTGTTGGTGAGCTTGAGCAGCTCGCGTATGACGGAGGCTTTGGTCCTTCTGTTTACGGTTGCTAGGTTCTTGATAAGGTCTATCATCTCTCTGGCGCTCCTTTAAGTTTGCCTGCTTTCCATCGCGCGGACGCTTGTTTTCCGGCGCATATATATTTAACAGCAATAAAGTCCCGTCCAGTGCAAGTGGCAATATCAACGGATTGCCTCTCCGCCTGTCCCCCCTTCCGTTTTCCCGTCGGAGACACCCGCCGCGGACCGGCCGGGTTTTCGCATTCCCCCGGCAGGGGCCATGTAAAGTTTTTTATACCTGTTTTTGCCAAAAAAGAAGCCGCCCGCGCTGCGTCCGCGGGCGGCCCGGTGAAGCGTGGCGGCTAGAACATGGAGTCCCAGTCCCGCGGGGTGAGTATGAACTCCACGCGGCGGTTGAGCGCCCGTCCCCGGTCGGAGGTGTCCTCTGTGATGGGGCGTCGCTTGCCGTAGCCGTAGGTGCGCATTACGTCCGGCCTTATGCCCTTTGAAACTATGTAGGTCTTCACGGCGGCGGCGCGCCGGCGGGAGAGCGCGTAATTGCTCTCGTCGGAGCCCTGGTCGTCCGTGTGGCCTTCTATGATGAGGCGCATCTTGGGCGCGTTCTTGAGCAGCTCCGCTACCTTGTCCAGCGCGGGCTTCTGGTCGTCCGTGATGACGTCGGAGTCGCCCTCGAAGGCTATGGGCGGAAGCTGTCTTGACTGCGCCATTTCCCGCGCGCTTTGGGATGACAGGTCGTTCCTGCGCGATTTTTCGACTTCCACGAAAGTCTTGTGTCCGCCGCAGGCTGCGGTCAGCGAGGCCGCAATGGCCAGCGCAAGTGTCAGGGCAAGCGTTCTCATGATGTCCTCCGTAGTCAGTCCGCCATGAAAGGGCGGAACATGTGCTCTATGCTGTGGGCGCTGGCGTCCGCTTCGGTCATTACCATGGCGAACACGTCCAGATTGACCAGCGAATTGAGGAGCGAGTCCTCTTTCGCGGCTTCGCGCAGGCGCGCGGCGAAGTCGGTGTTTACGCAGCGTATGGCCTCGTACATGGCGGTCAGGCGGGAGAGTTCCCAGTCGGGCGTCTTGCCGTTTTTCATGCGGAAATACTGCGCGGCGCAGTACATGGTCACCACGCGGTACACCGTTTCCTCTATCGCGGCGAACGGCAGGTGGTTGGCCGCCATCGGCTTGAGCTTATTCAGAACCGGGCAGCCGCTCGTGGCCATATACAGGCCCAGGAGGGAATAAAGCCCCTCCGCCAGCGATGTTTTCTTGCTGACAGTCCTTTCATCCGTTTCCACCGTGACGAGCGCGTTGGTCACCGAAATGATGTCCCCGAATTCCCTTACCAGGGAGGCGACGTTCACCGCCACAGGGCAGTGCCCCTCCCCGCCTTTCGGAAGCGGGCAGCAGGAACACTGGCAGAACGAGAGTTTTGTCCAGGCCGGTTTCTCCGACGGGGATAGCACGAGCCCGAGCGTTTCCGGGTCCAGCGTTACCTGGAATGACTTTCTGGCGCCGCTTTCCAGCTCGAACGTATATTTGAAAGAGTTCATCGCGCTATTTCCCCAAAGGCTGCGGCGGCGTCCAGCGCTTAACCGCAAGGTCCAGGACGTTGTTTTCCGCGTCCAGTTTGTAGGACCTGTCCGGCACGTCCAGCCCGTCAGCGTTTCTTTCCACCGTGGCCCATGTCCCCAGCGTGAATTTGAAGACTGCCGGCGTGCCGCGCTTTACCACGGCGGAGAAATGCCATACGTTCTTTTTCTTCGCGTCCTGGGCCAGCTGCAGTTTCCCTGCCTCCCAGTTGCCGAAGGCATTCCCCGCGCCGGATATGTATACTTTTGCGTTTTTCGGCGTGTCCTTCGGCACGGTCAGGTTTATGCGCAGCCGCGCGTCCTTTTTCTGCTCCTGCACGAGCTCCACCGCGCGGGAGAAGGTGTGCTTCCCCCTCTTGCCGTAGAGCAGGACTTTGCCCTTTGCCGCGCCCTGAATGAAGCTGAAGAAGCCGTTTTCAAAGTAAAGGTAGGGCGGCGAGGCCTTCGCGCTTTCGGGAACAAAATCGGCCTCAAGCCCGTTCGCGTAGGTCAGGGAATCCCACAGCAGAACGCCTTTAGGCACGCCGTTAAGCCCGATTTTAGCCGAGGAGACTTTTGGCGTGTCGGCGGGCCTGTCCTCCGGCTTCGCGCCGAAGAAAAACAGCAGCGGGTTGCGGAAGCGGGCTCCCCACGAGGCTTCGTTCGCCGCGCCCTTCGGGTCCAGCCGGAAAAGGAAATTCTCGCCGAAGCGGAAGCCGTTGCCCAGCAGCGCGAAATACAGCTCTATGGTCCGCGTGGGGCCTGAAAGGACCATCGTCCCTTCCGTGTCCGCGCCTTCAAGCATGCCGACGTCCAGCCAGAGGCGGGCGTTCCTGTCGAATTTGGAGGAGGCCGCCAGTCCTTTGAGGGAATCTCCGTTCCACTGCATGTCGGGCGACATTACAGCCGCGCCAGAGAACGACCCCGGCCTGGTGGCGAGCAGGTAGAGCGCGAGGTTGCCGCCCAGTCCCGCGCCGCCTATGTAGCGGTCCGCCGGGTTGTTGGAAGCCCGGTAGTTGGTGTCTACGTAAGGCACCAGTTCCCGGCAGAGGAAGTCGGCGAAACGAACGGCCTTCCCCCCTTCTCCCGAGGAGTTCTTGTCGAAGGTAAATTCGGCGTTCCTGTCGGGCGAGTTGTCCACCGCCACGATTATGAAGGGCCGCGTTTTTTTAGAGGCCATCAGCTTGCGCGCCGTTTCAGCCGCGCCCCACTGCACGCCCAGAAAGGACGTGTCGCGCGAAAAGAGGTTCTGTCCGTCCATCATGTAAAGGACGGGGTACTTGGCGTCGGCCTTCCCGTAGCCTTCCGGGAGGAGTATGCGCACGTTGCGCGAATTCTGGAGCGTTTCTGACCAGAAATTGACCAGCACGTCCATGCCGTCGTGCTGGACTATGCGCATGGACTGCCTGGCCTGGGCGGCTTCGGTGGAGACCGCCGTTTCCTGCGCGCTGGCGAACGCGCCGCACAGGGCAAGCGCCGCGGATAAGATGATTGTGGTCGGTTTGTTTTTCATTGGCTTTGCCAAGGCGCACCCCGGACTTCATGGAAGTCCGGGGCGTGTCAGGGATTATAGGTTCAGGCGATTTCCAGTTCCGCCGAGTTCTTCCAGAGGCCGTGTATGTTGCAGTAGGACGAGGCCATCAGCGTGCCCGGCTTGTCGGTCTTGAACGAGAATACCGCTGAAGGCGCCGTGTAGACCGTGCTCATGTTGGGGCCCGCGGCGGATGCGCCGTGGGCGCAGAAGTCGGCCTTCGCTAGCTGGATGGCGAATTTCTCGCCCTTCGGGAGGAAGTATAATTCTATCCAGCTGATGTGGTGCTCCGTGGTGTTGGGATGGGCTATGCCCTTCCCGATGGAGACCGTAACCGTGATCTGTTCGCCTTTTTTCGCGGACGCGGGCGCGTCTATTGCCGGAACGTGCTTTTCCTTGGCCCAGTCTCCGCTCTGGTAAACTTCGCTTATATCAACCATTGTCTTTGCCTCCTGTTCTGTACTGCTATTCAATTATAAGCATTTTGCCGCGCAAAATCACAACCCGAACATGCGTCCCGCAAGGTTGAGGGCGAACCCCGCCGCGCAGGCCGCAAGAAGGTTGAGGCCGGCCACCTTCAGCCAGTCCCGCCAGCCCAGTTCCTTCAGCATTACCAGGCCGGCCGCCATGCAGGGCATATAAAGGGACAGGAAAACCGACGCCGTCACTATCTGCCAGGGCGGCAGGTGAAAAGGAATCAGCAGGGAGATGGATATGTCCTTCCGCAGAAATCCCAGCACCATTACGGAAACAGACGCGGGCGGCAGGCCGAACAGGAAGGTCACGGGTTTTTCGAAGACCCGGGCCAGCAGGTCCAGCGCGCCGAGGCGCTCCAGCAGGTTTACTGCCAGCACGCCCAGCATTATCATGGGTACGGCCTCGTAAAGATAGCTTTTCACGCGCAGTTTCAGCTTGGTGAACATGACGCGCGCGTCAGGCAGTCCGTAGGGCGGTATCTCCACGAACAGTTCCGGCGTTTCCCCCTTCATCAGCTTGTTGAGGGCGTAGCCCGCCAGTATGCCGCACAGCGCTATGCTCCCGAAAGCGGCTGCTGTATAAAAGAACCCGTACGGGGCCAGCAGTGTCATTATCATCGCGCTCTGCGGCATGCAGGGGGCCAGCAGCAGGACAAGCGTCGCGGCAATCACCCTCTCCCGCCTTGTTTCCAGCACGCGCACTGCCAGTATGCCGGGCACCTTGCACCCCATGCCGAGCAGTATGGGGATGCTGCCGTAACCGTGCAGCCCTATCTTGTGCAGGGCGTTGTCCAACAGCACCGCCATTCTGGGCAGGTATCCGAGGTCCTCCAGAAAACCAAGCACCAGATAGAAGGATACTATGTACCCCAGCACGGCCACCGCGGATATGTAGATGCCGGTCGTCAGTATGCCGAACGATTCCATGGCCGTGCCGAAAAGCAGCTTGTGCGCGAGGCTTTCGGGCGATACCAGCGCGGCCAACTGCAGAATCAGCGGTTCGTAGGCGCGGCGGTAGAGCGGGTCAAGCGCGTAGTTAATCAGGCCTTCCCCGAGGCTTCTTACCGCGAAAAAGCAGGCGGCCATTGTCAGCAGGGCTATGGGTATGCCGGTTGACGGGCGGATGGACAGCTCGGCAAGACGTTCCAGCACCGACGGATGCTTGTGCTCTATCTTTTGCGCCTGCCGGCTCAGTTCTCCTATAAGCCGCCATTTGTCGTCCTCGCTTTTCGGCGGCATGGGGCAGGCGGGCAGGTTTCCGTCTATCGCCTCCGCGACGTGCTTTTCCAATTCCTTTATGCCTTCACCGCTTACTGCCACGAACGGCACCACAGGCGCGCCCAGCTTCCTGGACAGGAGTTCCGTGTCTATATGTATGCCCTTCAGTTTCGCGGCGTCCCATTTGTTCAGCAGTATTATGACCGGCTTTCTCATCTCCATTACCTGGAGCGCGAAATAAAGGTTGCGCTCCAGATTTGTGGCGTCCACCACCTGTATGACCAGCTCGAATTCCGAGTCCGCCAGCAGCCTGCAGGCCACGTCCTCCGCCTGGCAGGTCGGGACCATGCTGTACGCGCCGGGAACGTCCACTATGGTCACGCGCCTGCCGGCAAGCCGGGCCTGCCCGTTCGTGAATTCCACCGTCGTGCCGGGATAGTTTGAGCTGGCCACTTCAAGCCCGGTCAGGCGGGAGAACACGACGCTTTTCCCCACGTTGGGATTGCCCGCCAGCAGTATGCGGACGGTTTTGCCGGATATGAATATCTTTTCGGCCATGCCGTGGCCCAGCGCGACGGTGGAGCCGGCCACTTCCGCCACTATCGGCCCGCTGAGGGACGAATGCTCCGCGCGGCGGATTTCCCGCCCGGGGTATATGCCCATGGCCAGGAGGCGGGAGCGCAGCTCCTCTCCCGCCGCGATTGAATGGACCTTGCCCGTCGCCCCCGCCGGGAAGTCCGAAAGTTTTATGGGATGTCCGCCTTTCATTTGCTTTTCCTCCCGGCGCATTTCCGGCATATGCCGGATATTTCCAGCGAATGCGAAACCGGCTTGAACCCCCGCTTCTTCAACTCGCGGTTCTGCAGGGCCTCTATTTCCGGGTTGTAAAATTCCTCTATTATTCCGCACCTGACGCAGATTATATGGTCGTGGTGTTTCGTCCCCGCGGCCTCGAAGCCTACCCGTCCCGCCAGTCCGGTTCTCGCCGCCAGCCCCAGTTCGGTAAGCAGCTTCAGCGCGCGGAAAACCGTCGCGCGCCCCACCTGCCCGTGAAGCGCCTCGCAAAGCTCCTCTGCCGATTTGTGCGCCCCGCTGGAGACCACGGCCTCCAGCACCTCCAGCCGTCTTCTGGTTATCCTTCTGCCCGAAAGCCTCAGCGCCGCCTTAAGCCTTTCCGTCTGGGATGTGCCTGTCATGGGGGGTTCTCCGCAAATTGATATTGATACCTCAATATCAATATACAAAAACGTGGTTCCCCGCGCAAGTCTTTTTCCGCGCGCGATTGTGAGGCTCGGCGCGGGGAGTTTTCGCTGACAAAAACGCGGCCCCTTGCGGGGCCGCGCTTTCCGGCATATCTGGTTGAATTACTGCTGCTGTGTTTCCGTCGGCAGGGGCAGTTGCGGTGCCGTCGGGACCGTTTTGGGAGCGGTCTTCCGTGCGGCTTTTTTAGCGGGCTTCTTTTTCTTCGGCGGGACCGGCTTCGTTGCCGGAGCGGCTGGCGGCTCATTCTTGTCCACCAGTGTCACGCCGGAATTGTCGTCCACGTCCGGAATATCCCCCGGGACCGCTATGTAGTCCGTGGTCTGGACCATGATTTCAGGGTCGAGTTCCGGCACTTCGTCTTCCTTCGGCTTTGCCGGGGCGGCTTTTTTGGGAGGCGCTTTCACCGCGGCCTTTTTTTCAAGAACGGGTTTCTTCTCGTCCGCCTTCAATGGCGCGTCTGCGTCGGGGACCGCGGGGGCTTCGGCCAGCCTTGATATGGCGCTTCGGGCTTCCAGCACCACCAGTTCCGAAGAGTCCCCGGCGGCTTTTTCCAGCGTCTGCTTTGCCTTGGCGCCGGGTATATCGCCCAGTATTCTGGCTATTCTCGCCCGGACTTCGGCCGCCGGTTCCTTGTCGAACATCTGTTGCAGTGTCGTGGCCACGCCCTGGGGCTTCAGCAGGCCCAAAACTATGGCCGCTTTTTCCCGCACAAGCGGACTGGGGTCGTTAAGCGCAATCCAGCGCAGGGCGGGTATCACGGCGTCCCTCACGTCCGGGCGTGCGTTTTCCATGTAATTGAGTGCCCACACCGCATCCCGCCTTACCAATTCGTCGGCGTCGTCCATAGCGGCCTTGGCTATGGTAATGGCGGCTCTGGCGGCGCAGCATTCGCCCAGGGCCCAGGCGGACATGGCGCGGACTTCCGCGTCCGTGTCGTTCTGGAGGGTCTTTGCCAGCGGAATCATCGCGCTGTAAACCTGATTTTCGCCCAGATACCTTGCCGCCTGAAGGCGGATGTCCCTGCGCAGGTATGTAAGCTCCTTTACGTGCTGCTCGTCTTCCGTCCGGGTTTTGGGCGCGGCCGAGGCCGTCCCGGCAAGCAGGGAGCAGGCCAGCAGGGCCGCGGTCATTCCGATAAAGGCGTTCCGTGTCATTGCCTGGCCGTATAGCCCTGGTCTTCCACGGCCGCTATCAGGACGGCCGCGCCGGTTTTGGCCGGGTCGAATTCGACGCGGGCGGAACCCTTGGCAAGGTCGACTTCCGCCTTGTTTACGCCCGGAACGGAGCTGAGGGCTTTGGTGACGGCCGCAACGCAGTGCTGGCAGTTCATTCCCTCTATCTTGAGTATTACAGTGTTCATAATGATAGTAATATAGCATAATTGAATATGCGGCATTTCAAGGCGTAAAATTCAGCTTTGCCGGGTTTGCTTTATGGAAGAAACGGTACACAACATTCTTGAACTCTCCCCCAATCCTGCTGCTGTCCTGTCCCCGGACGGGGCGATAGTTTACGCCAATCCTGTTTTCAGCGCCTTGTGCGGCGTTCCGGCTTCGGGGCTTGCAGGCAAAAAGATTTCCGATCTCGCCCATCCCGGTGATGTCCGCATGAGCGAACTGCCGTCTTCTCCGGCTGAATGGCCCGCCGTTTTCGAGGCGCACCTTTCCGCGCGGGACGGGGCGGAGCGTTTCCTTGAAGTGCGCGTTTCCCCTCTTTCCGGGGATTTCCTTGCGCAGATGAAGGACCTTACCGAACTGCGCGTCACCGAAAAAGCCCTTGAGATGGCACTTGAGGATTCTGAGACCCGCATCCATGAGGTCGCCGAGAATCTGGACCAGGCGGTCTGGCTGATGGACGCCGAGACGCGGAAGTATCTGTGCCGCAACCCCGCTTTTTTCCGCATAACCGGCCTTTCCTCCGACGACTCCGGCAACACCTCCTGGCTTCCCCAGCAGACTGTGTATCCCGACGACAGGGAAGCCGTCGCGGCCATAGCCTCGCGCCCCCTTTCCGGCAAGCTGGAGGCCGAGTTCCGCATAGTGCGGCCCGCCGACGGCGACGTCCGCTGGCTCAGAAGCCGCGCTTTCCCCATTTTCGACCGGCAGGGCCGGCTGCTGCGCATTGCCGGCATCACGGAGGACATAACCTCCCGCAAGCACGCCGAACAGCTGCGCGAGGACGTGGAGCGCATAACCCGCCACGACCTTAAATCCCCCCTCTCCTCCATAGTCGGGGTCCCTTCCTTCATGCTTGAGCGCGGAGACGTGCCCGAGGAGCAGAAGGAGTGGTGGCGGTCTGTCCATGACGCGGGAAAGCGGATGCTGCGGATGATAAACAGCTCCCTGAACCTCTACAAGATGGAGGTGGGCACCTTCCAGCTGCAGGCGGTGGAAGTGAATCTCGCCCTGGCCGCCGCGGAAGCGGGCAAGGACCTTTCCGGCGTCCTGTCGGCCTTCGGCGTCAAAATGGAAATCGTTAAAGACGGCAATTGCTTCCCGGTGATAGCCGGGGACAGCCTTCTGGTCTATGAGCTGCTCGCCAACCTGATAAAGAACGCGGCCGAGGCTTCTCCCCGGGATGGTCTCGTTACGGTGTCTTTCTCCTGTCCTGAGGGGCGAGTATCCGCCTCCATACATAACGCCGGCGTCATACCGGCGGCAATACGCGCCAAGTTTTTTCAGAAATACGTTACCAGCGGCAAGGTGCACGGGACCGGCCTTGGCGCCTATTCCGCCCGCCTTATAACCGCCACGCTGGGCGGGCATATCTCCTTTGAAACCTCAGACGGGGCGGGCACCACTATAAAGCTGGATTTTCCCG
>CAYPTM010000060.1:0-10232 GCA_964413345.1 uncultured Elusimicrobiales bacterium | reverse complement strand
GGGCGCATACCATTTCAATATAGGAGCATACCCTGCCGGACCACATGGTGGCCAGGCTCCAGACTATGGTGCTCGCGCCTATCCAGACGGGGCGGCGGGTCCTGTCTCCAAAGTAGCCCGCTATGGGGGAATAAATCGTGTAGACGATCATGAACACCGAGCCCAGCAGGCCCAGTTGGGCGTCCGTCAGGTTCATGTCCGCTTTTATGAGGGGGAATACGGCGAACAGCGCCTGTCTGTCTATGTAATTGCACAGGTTTATAAGGAAAAGGAGCGTGAATATGCGCTTTATGCCGGGCGTGCCGAACAGGGGTTCCTGCTGTCCGGCGCTTGTCTCGGTGGTGTCGTTCATGCTGTCATTCTAACATTTTGGCTGACGGCTAAAAGAAAACGCCCGCCTTTCGGGCGGGCGTTTTCGGAGCGGAGATTGTCTTTACTTGGTCCAGACGGCGTAGCGCTCGCCGGAGGCCGCAAGCGTCCAGCCCTGTCCGGGAGGCGTCCAGTCCCATGAGCTGCCCAGCTTCACCGCCACCTGCTGTTTCTGGCCGGTGACTATGGCCGCGTAAAGGTTCTGCTGCGCTGCGGCTATGTAGAGCGGGCTGGTGTTGGTTATGCCGGCCTGGCGGCGGATATCCACAAGTTTCTGTATCTGTTTCTTGTAGGTGTCGCCAAGGTCGAAATAGTGGGCCCAGAACACGCAGGGAATGCCAGGGTGCGTGAGGATGTAGGCGTAGCCTATCACGCGCTGCACTCGGTATTCCGTGGAGGAGCCGGACATGAAGTTGACATCGCGGGGGGCCGTGTCGTGGTTGTCCACGAAGGTGGTCGCCTTCGCGGGCCACCAGCCGATGAGGCCGGAGGCGCGGCCGCCGTCATTGAGTATCTCGTAGTGGCCGGATTCCGCCGCGTTGACTATGTTGTAGCGGGTGGTGAAGTCGAAAGCCGAGGAGGCGTTGGTCTTGCCGTTGGTCTGGTCGGTGGTGTCTATCCAGTTGACCAGCGTCTGCCGGTTGGTGTCGTAATACTCGCCGACCGAGTATTCCGGCGCGGATACGCGGTTGTAGTCCGCTATGTGCCCGCCCCAGAAGCCCTTGACCATGTCATAGCGCCAGCCGTCGAATTTCATCACAGTGCGCAGATACTGGAGGTAGCGCATGGTGTCGGTCTGCACTATGGGATTGCGGTGGTCCAGGTCGCGGCAGCCTCCGTCGCCCTGTCCTTCGTCGTAGCTGGGGCTCTTGCCGTTGTTGGCTTCGGAGGATTTGCCGGGCCATTCGTCGTCCTGCACTATGACGTAGGTGGGCCAGTCGGGATTCTTGAAGTCGGCCCAGTCGCTCTTGCCGTTGCGGTGGTTGAGGACTATATCCGCTATGACTTTCACACCGTTGGCGTGCATGGCGCTGATGGCCTTCACCATGTTGGGCTGCGTGCCCCACTGTCCGTTGAAATTGTACCACTCGTTGGGATAATAGCTGCCGTTGGCCGCGGGCGGGAACCAGATGAGATTAAAGCCGGCCTTTCCTATTTCCGGCGCCTTGTCCGCGAGGACGCCCCACCACCCGTTGGGCGGGTGATACCAGTAGCTGTCCGCGAACCAGTGGAAACCCTGCAGCATTATGGCCGTGCTGTTGGGCACGTCCACGCGTTTGCCCGTCTGGGCGAGAGGGGTGATGGAAGAGGGGTCGTATACTTCCTTTACCGCGGAGGATGCGCTCGGTATTCTGGTTTTAATGTCGCTTATCTGGCTGGAAAGGTCCGCCCCTGCCGTGGCAGCGGCCGCCGACCCTAATGAAAAAATAGCACAAAGAATCGCGTTTGCGGCTTTACGCATAGTCTGTCCTCCGCGTATTTTGCAATAGAATAAATAGGTTTCTCACCTGACCTCCCCTAATATAACACATATTAATACAACAAGTCACGGCTATAGGGCCTGTCAGGGTTATGGGCCTTTGGGCCTAGTTCGAGCATGCCGATAGAACAAAAACGGCCCCGCCTTGCGGGCGGGGCCGGTGTTTCAAGGTTGTTTCCGGCGGACTAGTTCAGGCCGAGGCTCTTTACGAAAGCCTCTTCCTGCGGGTCGCGGCCAAGGAAGTTCCTTACCTGTTCGAGCTCGTCTATGGTCTTCCCGGGGGCGAGTATGCACTCCCTGTACTTGCGGCCCACTTCCGGATTCATGATGCCCTTTTCCGCAAACACGGAGAAGATGTCCGAGGCCAGCATTTCGCTCCACATATAGCTGTAATAGCCGGCTTCGTAGCCGTGTATGAGGTGCGAGAAGCTCGCCAGCGGATTGGTGCCTGGCGTCATGGGTATGAACGAGACTTTCTTCATCCACTCCGCGTAAAGGGCGGTGGGGTCGGCGGGCGGCTTGGTGTGCAGTTCTATGTCCACCATGCTGAAGAAGAGCTGGCGCAGGTTCACAAGGCCGCTGTCGGCGTTCTTGTCCGCGATAAGGCGGTTTATAAGCTCGTCCGGCAGCTTTGAGCCGTCCTTATAGTGGCTGGAGATGGTCTTGAGCACTTCCGGGTACCAGGTCCAGTTTTCCAGCATTTTGGAAGGCACTTCCACATAATCGCGCGAGACGCTTGTCCCCGCGAAGCGGGAATATTTCGAGCGCGTGAACAGGTTGTGCGTAACGTGGCCGAACTCGTGGAAAAGCGTGGTCACCTCGTCATGCGTGAAGAGGGAGGGGGTTTCGGGCGTGGGTTTCGGGAAGTTGGCCACTATAGCGGCCGCGGGCGCGCGGTAGGAGCCGTCCGGCATTTCCTTGCCGGCAACCATGCCGAAGCAGGCCGCGTGCTTGTACTTTCCCTCGCGTGGGAAGAGGTCCATATAGAAGTAGCCTACAAGGCTGCCGTCGCCCTTGTTGACTATCTCGTAAGGGGTGACGTCCTGATGCCAGACCGGGATATCGGACTTGCGGAATTCCACGCTGAATACCGTTTCGAAAACGTTGATGAGGCCCTTCATCACGAATTCCAGCGGGAAATACTCTTTTATCTTCTCGTGGTCCACGCCGGCTTTGGTCTTGCGGTAGCGGTTGTTCCAGTAGCGCCATTCCCAGGCGTTGAGCAGGTTTTCCCTTGAGCCGGATTCCTGCCGCTTGAGTGTTATCCGCTCCTTGAGCTCGGACTTGGCCTTGGGGCGCAGCTTCTTGTTCAGGCGTTTGAAGAAGCCGTTCAGCAGGCGGGGATTCTTTGCCATGCGCTCTTCCAGAACGTAGGCGGCGTAGGTCTTGTAGCCGAGCAAGGCGGCAATTTGCGCGCGGAGCTGTATCACCTCGTTGAAAATGGCGGTGTTCTGCTGGGCGCAGCGGTTGTTGAACTTGAATTCCAGCCGCTTGCGGGCGTCGCCGTTGTCGGCGTTGTCCATGAAGGGCACATAGTCGGGATAATCCATGGTCACTATGTATTTGCCTTCGGCGTCTTTTTTGAGGCCCTTCAGGTAATTCTCCGGCAGGCCCTTCATCTCCTCCTGGGTAAGGTGCAGTTCGTCCTTGAAGTCGCGGAGGTTCTTGTCGAAGGCTATCTGCAGGTCGGACATTTTCTTCTTCAGTTCCTTGAACTTCGCCATGTCCTCGTCGGACAGGTCGAGGCCGTTGCGCTTGAAATCGAGGAGGACTTTATCGTAAAGCCGCTTGTCCAGCGGTGGGAGGGGGTTCTTGCGGGTGTTTACCGACTTTAACGCCTGGTAAAGGTCCCGGCGGGTGAGCAGCTCTATGGCGAATTTCTGCACCGTGCTGGCCAGCTCGGTGGAGGCGTCGCGCACGGCCTTGTCCGTTGAGACATAGGCCATCATCATGGGCATTTCCACCGCGTCGGAGAAGTCGTCCCCCGCGCTTTCATAGGCCAGAATGGTGTTTTCAAAGGTGCGGGCCTTTTTGTCCATGGCGACGATGGCGTCTATCTTTGCGTTGAAGTCCCTGATGGCCGTGTCCTTGAGCTGGTTTATCTGCTCGGCGGTATAGGTGAAATTGAGCAGTTTAAGAGTGTGGTTGGCTTCTGCCGTTGGCATGGGTGAGTCTCCTTGGTTGAAATATGGGGTCAAAATCGCGCGGCATGAAAGGCCGCTACCGGAATTATAAAACATTTCCGGCCCCCGTGGCCGTATTCCGTCTTAATTCAGATGGGTATTAAGCCGCATATGGGGGGCAGGCTTGGCTGCAGTTCCTACTTGTGCCAAGATGCTTGTGGAGCGCGGGGCGGAATTGTCCTGTTAGCCAACTGGATGAAAAAGGTGGCGCCTTTCGGGTTCCCCTGCCCCCATTTCGCACAGATTGGAGGAAGTCTTGTTTTTATGAGTATCACATTAGGAAATTTTGCTACCCTTGTTACCGAGGTGTCGAAATGACAAGGAAATCGCATGTGGATATTTTGTTTAAAAGAGGGGCTACATTCCGTTGTTCCTCTGGGCAGTTTAATGATTTGGGTCGAAATGCTGAGCAAAAAATTAACGCTTTATTGTCTGGGTTTACAATTCTTGATTGGCTTTCCGCAATATCTAAAATAGCAAAAAACCGGAAACTAGAATTGAGAGGCTTCCAAATAGACAAAGACAATCAAATAACTATCAGCCTGAATTCACTTGCTGTAATTGCAAGTCATGCTTTGTCGATATATGCTGCAAATCCTACGCCAATCAAGTGGCAAAATTCACTCGAGACTAAAGAAATAATTAAAAAATTGCTTTTTTGCGCCTTATGTTACAACGATGAAACCAATATGGGCGACCCAGTTTCTCGCAATGAAGAAACCGTGGTTTCAAACGTGCTTGTTCCAACTAAGTATAATCAGGCCAAATTTCGTGTTCCGCCAAAATTCCAGTTGTGCCGAATCTATTCATGGTATTGCGATATAGAAGCATCCGCACCCTTAGATGTACCTAGTGACTTAGATGCTTTTGTGCAAGAAGAATACGGTGTCACTTTGTCCAATTTGGGGCATTGTGTGTTGTTCCTGTGGGCTGTGGGTGAATTAAGGAATCCTTTCATTTGGTCACAAGTCTTTTGCAATATAAGCAATTGGACTGGAAGCAGTGCACAGATTTTCTTGGATAAATTCGCTCATGATATTAATAAGTATAGCAGTCCTTGGACTTTAAGACCGGAATCTCCAGATATCCAGTCTGGGATTCCTATGCTATATTCGCATCCTGTAATTCATATTGGAAAGATTGGAGATGATGATATTTATTGTGTTCCTGTGCGCAAGTTATTGCTTATCCATATGGAAGACACGTTTTATTGGAAATGTTTTGATTATTTCAAAAACAAAGAAAAGGGAAAGGCAGCTAATACATTCACAAACTGGTTTGGGAAAGTATTCGAAGAATATTGCATAAAACTTTTGCGTGGGATTGCTGAGAATAAATTTCTCAAGGATTTGAGATATCTTGAAAAAGAAAGTAAACCATCACTCGATGCCGCAGAGATACTGCCTAACAGTGCGACATTCTTTGAGTTCAAAAACCGCAGATTATTGCGAAAACATAATATTTCGTGGACTGCGTCGTCTGAACATGAATTGAAACAACGCGCTATGCCTATCATTTCACAAGTGGTTGATTTTGCTGAAACTTTAAAGAATAGAACTGAGCTCTGGAATCCGAATATCCGACAGGTTAGATTTGTGATAGTTACGCCATATCATTGGAATATCAATGTATTTATTTGCCATTCTGGATGGTTTCATGACGAGATGTGTAAAGTGAAAATAATTCTTGGACTTCAAAAAATTCCCGAATTGCTTTTTCTAAACATATTAGATTTGGAAGGATGGGGCAAAGGAAACGGTACGAAAGGGATTATCCTTAATAACTACCTTAACGAATACATGCAAAGCAACGAATACCCATATCTGGATTTTTTTGATTGGATTACACAAAAATATCCAACACTAGGTTCCAATCCAGTTATAGACGAAGCCGTTGAGGCTCTTTATAGGCAAATAAAGTCAAAATATAGTTTCAAATAGTTTTATATTGACTGTCCTCCAAGCCATAGTTACCTGCTGATATTTTCCGGGAAATTTCTAAGTCAATGGCGGTAGTTTGAGATGGACAGAAATGGACTGCTGGCAGTACTGAAAACGCTATGGCAATCCTGTTCGCTTATGTGGGGCACCTTTCGGAATATAAATTAATGCTTGTGGAAAATCCTAATCCCGGAGTACGTATTTGCAAATTAAACAGGACTTCAGCGTTTCACGCTGAAGTCCTGTAGTTCGTTCCGCAAGTCAATTGCCGCGCAGTTTGCGTCTGGCGGCGCTTATGTCCCGGCAGTGTTTGCCAAACGCCCGCGATTCCTTTTTCAGCAGCATCCGCTTCTTCGCGTCGTGCTTGGTTTCCGTAAGGAACATTTCCCTTTGCATCTTCCGGTAGTTCTTCAGCCGCGCGGGGGACAGTTGTTCCGCCGCGATGGCTTCCTGCACAGCGCATCCGGGTTCTGACTCGTGGGAACAATCGCTGAACCTGCACCGCGCCGCCAGTTCCTCTATGTCCGGGAAGGAAGTGCCCAGGCCGTCTTCGGCGTATTCAAGGCAGAATTCCCTTATCCCCGGCGTGTCTATTATCCGCGCCCCGCCGGGCAGAATATAGAGCTGGCGCGAGACTGTGGTGTGCCGTCCCCGGCTGTCATCCTCCCGCACCTCCCTCGTGGCCGCCATCTCCCGCCCGCATAGGCGGTTAAGCAGCGTGCTTTTGCCCACGCCGGACGAGCCGAGAAAGCAGCATGATATTCCGCCCGTCAAAAGGCGCTCCACCGCCTCCACCCCCTCGCCTGACACGCCGCAGACGCAGTTAATGTCCACGCCGGGGGCGGCCTGCGCGGCGGCGGAGAGCTTTTCGTCCAGTTCCTCCGGTCCGCACAGGTCCTTTTTGGTGAAGATGACGGATGGGACGGCTCCGCTGTCCCATGCGGCCACAAGCAGGCGTTCAAGCCGGGCGGTGTTGTAATTCCCGTCCAGTCCCATCACTATGAACACCTTGTCTATGTTGGCGGCTATGGGCTGAGCGTCCTTGCCGGTCCAGACCTCCTTGCGCAGGAGTATGGATTTGCGCGGCAGGACCGCGTGTATCACGGCTTTTTCCCCGTTGTCGTGGAGTGTTACCGCAACGTTGTCTCCCACGGTGGGGAAATCCAGCCTTGAAACGGCTTCTCCCATGAATTTTCCGGTCACCTGAGCGGGTAGTTCCTTCCCGCCTATATGAACGCGGTACGCCTGTTTGTGCTCGGCTGTTACCAGAGCCTGTACTGTTTGGTTGTCGGTCATTGTCATTCCATATGGATAATAGAGGCATGGCGTTCCATGCGCGGCCAACGGCGGTCAAATGCCTGTGGCCGGGAATAAACCCGCGCCCCTGTTATCCAAAAGGAATGGAATGTGTTAGATGGAAAAGGAGGCGCAGCGCCTGCTCTTGAAAACAATCTCCGGCATCTTGTAAGCCTCCTTTGGTTTGGTGTGTGCCCTACAGAATCATTATAGCACGTCCTCCCGCGTTTTGTCCTCAACAGCGGGAGTGGTCAACTCGGCTATTTTTTTGCTGTGGAAGCGGCTCAGGGTAATAAGAGCTGTCAGCGCGCCTAAAAGGCATAGGGCCATGTCCCACTGAGTATCCCAGACGTCCCCCTGTGTGCCGAGGAATGCGTCGGCGGCGGTCCCGGTCCATACGGCTGTCTGCCATTCAAGGAGTTCGTACAGGGAGGTTATGGTCATGCAGACGCAAAATGTCAGGAAAAATAGCCAGCCGTTTTTTTTTACCGGAGAAGTCCGGCTGATTATCTCCCTGGCCACAAGCGCCGGAACAAAACCCTGGGCAAAGTGTCCCAGACGGTCGTAGTAATTCCGTTTCATGGCAAAGGTGTCCCTTAGCCAGTTAAATATGGGTTCCTCCGCGTAAGTGTAGTGTCCGCCCCTGATTAGAATCAGTGCGTGGATGAAGATCGCGAGATAAACCAGATTGGTGAGCCTGAATCTTCGGTAAGTGGGAACCAGGATGGCGACCACGATGATGGTCGGGAATACTTCCATGAACCAGGTGAAGTAGTCGTGCGGTCTTATCGCAGAAAGCATAAACAGCGGTATGAATATGCAGAGCAGCAGCAAAGCAAGATTGCCGGCATGGTTTTTCATGGTTTATCCCCTCGGAGCATTTCCATTTTACAAAGATTTATTCGGGCAGCGAGGAAATAACGGAGTAAAGCGGTTTCCGGTATTCCTTAACTTAACAGGCGGATTTAATGGGAAGTTCCGGGGAAAATGAAAACGCCCCCTCTCGGGGGCGTTTGTTTTGCGATAACGGCTGGTTCAGGCGGCGGGTTCGAACTCGTCCTTGCCCACGCCGCAGGCGGGACAGGTCCAGTCGGCGGGCAGCTTTTCGAAGCTGGTGCCGGGCGGGATGTTATGGTCCGGGTCGCCTACCGCGGGGTCGTACACATAGCCGCATACCTTGCATACGTATTTTTTCATTGGCTGGCTCCTTGTCGGCCTGTCTGGCAGGCCCTTATTTTTGTTCCGTCTTGCCGGCGTGCTGCTCCGGCGGCTTAAAGGTGGTGGCGTTGCGCGGGGTTTTGCCCTTCATCACATGATAATAATAATCATATGTGAGCGGCTTGCCCTGCGCCAGCAGCTTGCCCTTCACAATGTCACCTATGAAGAGCGTATGCGTGCCCACGTCCACCGTCTGCGTTACCTTCACTTCAAAGCAGGATATCGTGTTGTCCAGCACCAAGGGCGAACCCGTCACCCCGGTCTCGTGCTTTACCTTGGCGAATTTGTCCAGGTCGCGCCCGCTGCGGAAGCCCCACAGTCCTATGACGGTCATCGGCGTGCCCTCGGCCAGCGTGCAGACGCTGTAGGCGCCGCTCGCCGCGATGAGCGAATGGGTGTGGTTGTTCTTGTGTATGGACACCGCCATGCGCGGCGGTTCCGCCGTAACCTGAAAGACCGTGTTGGTCAGCTGCCCGTTGAGCTTCCCTCCGCTCGCGGCGGAGACCACATAAAGCCCGTAGGTCATGTCAAAAAGCGAGTTTATAGTTTCCTGGTCTATCATTTACGCTTCCTTGAGCGCCTTGGAAAGCGCCTGCCCGGCTTCGTAACACTTGTCCAGCGCGGCCTCGTCCGGCACATACTGCACTTTTATCGGGTCCTGCACGGGCTGCGTTTTCATTTCGCTGAGAATCGCCGCCACCTGCGCGACGGCTTCTCCGCCCCACCCGCAGGAGCCGAAGGCCAGGCTCTTCAGGTTTCTGGGCTGAAGGCCTTTCACGTAAGTCATGGTGTCGGCCATGGTGGGGAAAATGTTCCGGTTGAGCGTGGGGCTGCCGGCGGCTATGGCCCCGGCGCCAAGAAGCTCGGTTATTATGTCGCTGCGGTGGTGGCTTTTGAGGGACATTACCTGCGTCCTCGTCCCGCCGGACATAAGACCGTCGGCTATGGCGGCGGCCATTTTCTCCGTGCTGTTCCACATCGTGTCGTAGACCACTACGGCCCTGTCCTGCGGCTTCTGCGTGGCCCATTTTACGTAGAGGTCCACTATGGACGTCAGGTCCTTGCGCCATATGGGGCCGTGGTCGGGCGCGATAATCCGGGGCTTTATGCCGGAGGCCTGGAATTTTTTAAGGAACGCCAGCACCATGTCCGAGTAGGGCAGTATGATGTTGGCGTAATATTTTTTGGCCTCGTGGTGCCATTCGGGCGATTCGTCGTCGAAGCGCTTGCTGGACGCCAGGTGCATGCCGAATATGTCGTTCGAGAACAGTATGCCTTCCCCGTGCAGGAAGGAGACCATGCTGTCCGGCCAGTGCAGCATGCGGGATTCAAGGAAGGAGAGCTTGTCGCCGCCTATATCCAGCGTCTCGCCTTCCTTTACGGCTTCTATGTTATATTTATGGTGGAAGTGGGCGGCAAGGGCTTTTACTCCCATCGCGGAGGCGAATATCCGTTCCGGTTTCATGTCCTCGACCGCGCGGCACAGCCCGCCGGAGTGGTCCATCTCCGAGTGGTTGGACACTATTATTTTCACGTTGGCCGGGTCAGTGACGGAGGCCACCCTGGCGTACATCTCGCCGTAGAAATTGGACTTCACCGTGTCTATGAGCACGGGTTTTTCGGCCATTATCAGGTAGGCGTTATACGTGGTGCCCCTGCTGGTAAGATAGCCGTGAAAGTCGCGCACCCCCCAGTCAATCGCGCCGACCCAGTAGACTTTGTCACTTATCCTGACTGCCTTGTGCG